>CAZWOB010000037.1:4844-20386 GCA_964635295.1 uncultured bacterium | reverse complement strand
TCCAATCGATACCGATCTGCAGTTCGCCGACCGCTTGCAGGTCGCAGTCATTCGAAGAAGATAAATAGCCTTCGGAAACTGGATCTGGGTTAAACGCTACCCAATCGGAATCTCCATAGAGCAACGAACCTCTTGCTTTCGTAAAAAATGAGAAGTCGCACTTGATTGGACGGAGATATTCTGCAGCCATAGTCAAGCCCCACCCTTTAAAGTCGTGATTTGATTTTATCTCGCCTGTGCTAGACAGGTTTTCCCCAAAATAATCTTGTTCAATTTTAGCATAGCGGATCCCGGCTGAATAGATCCAGCATCCGCATTCAACAGTCCCTTCAAGATCGAGGACGTTAAGCTCGAGGTCATGTCTGAATCGGGCTTCTGAAGATCCGGAGAATCCGATATCGTCAGAAGAATCATCTGAGAAGAACGATGCGATGTCCCCGTTAGAATCAACAGCATGTATTTCATTGTCATTGTCGAAGTGCCAATATCTTACACGGGCTCCGACGTTGCAGTCTCCTTTCCATCCAAGTTCAAAACGTGGGCTGTAGCAGTAGTCCCAATCGAACTGTACCGCTTTTTGACCTGAAATCCCTGGAGGATCTTCTAAAAAATAGGCGTTGTTTCTGGTGAAATGAGGTTTTACGATCACATTTTCGAAAATGGCATACCACTCGTTGCAGCAATCGTTTTCAAAACAGCAGTCATTGGCATGCCCAGCTTGGAATATTGAGCAAAGGACAGCAATAGCCGCTGTAGCTTTTATTTTGATAAATTTCTTCATTTATTCTCCTTGTAAAAAAAAATGTTAGAAATTTGATCCTATATTTTTTGATGTTGTTTAGTCAAATAAATTCCTTCAATTTATTGCTTTCATCATATATGATATAAAAAGCCCTGGATTAATTTTGTCGATCTTCATTTATGAAAGATCGTTTTTACTGGAAGTTGGATAAGAGATGGATGACCGGGAAGATCAATTCGAAGAGATTGAAGAAGTCGAGATCGACCAGGACTTCGGCCATGATCTGCTGGACTCGCGCACCCAGTACCTTGATGACGTCCTAAACGAAAAACTCGAACGGGCCTTCCACAAGCAAACCTCTCAATTGCTCCTTCATGACGTTGCGAAAATCGCAATAGACCACGATCCGATCGACCTTGCCTTTGCCGTGACGCGCCTGCCAGCCTCTGCCCGTATCGTCGTCTACGACAACCTTCCCGATTTTGAATCGAAAGTCACTTTCATCATCCATACGACGCGAAATACCCGCGCGGTAATCTTCCGGCAGATCAGCGACAGAGAGATCAAGGAGCTCATCGAGAAGATGCCATCGGATGAGGCTGTCAATGTGTTGGACGATATTTCCGATCGACGGCTCAAAAAGGTGATGGACCTTTTGGATAAAACTGTGGCGTATCGGATCAGGGAATTGCAAAAACACGAAAGAAATAGTGCCGGACGTCTGATGTCCGATGAATTCTTTGCGTTTCCCATGACAACGACAATTGGAGAGGTGTCCCGCTATATCCGCGATCATCCAGGGATAGACCTGACCAGAAGTATTTTCGTCTTATCAGACAATGAAGAGCTGGCCGGTTATGTTCCTGCCAGAAACCTCATCGTTAATCCGCCTTTCCTGCCATTGAAGCAGGTGATGCGCCCCGTTCTTCACACTGTGCGCCCGGACAGTACAAGGGATGAGGTTGTCGATATTGTCGAAAGATATGGAATTCCCACGCTCCCAGTTGTCGATGACAATGAGAAGTTGGTCGGGGTGATCCCCTACGAAGATGTCGTGGAAGCGATGGAGGATATCGCGGACGAGACGATCGCCAACATTGCTGGTACCGGGGAAGACTTCAGTGAGCATGAGCCGATCTTGAAACGTTATTTATGGAGGGTCCCGTGGCTGGTCGTCACGTTGTTGGCCGGAATGGTCACATCAACGACGATGACCCAGTTCGGAGGAAGGGCGTGGTTTGCATTCGTCCCATTCTTCGTTCCCATGATTGCCGGTATGTCCGGCAACGTCGGCCTGCAATGCAGTACGATCCTGGTCCGTGGAATGGCAACCGGGGAGCTTTCCCCAGGTCAGCGGAAAGAGGCGATTTTAAAAGAGATCGCGATCGGTAGTTTGATCGGCATCACATTCGGTATTTCATGCGGGATACTCGTCTATTTTTTAAATTACTTTGGGATCCAGCAGGTAAGCACCGACCCTTTCGCAGTAGGCTTACTTGTAAGCTGCGGTTTATTCGGCGCCTGCATGACTGCAACTGTGCTGGGAAGCCTTTCACCCTTTTTCTTTGTGAGGGTCGGCGTTGACCCAGCAGTCGCATCCGGTCCGATTGTGACAGCTTTCAATGATGTCACCTCCACTTTGATGTTTTTGCTTGTCGCGAGAGGTGTGTATGCCTTTTTGTTCTAACCCAGCCATTGTGAGCAGCGGCAATGCTTAAGCTTCTATGGATCCGTCTCAAAACTGATCTCTGGAATTTGACTGAATTTCTTCAAGTTGTTTTTTTCTATTACTCCAATCGAAGCTTCGCAGCAGCGGACTGGCATCTTGTCCGCTCCTATCTTTCCCAAAGCCCTTTTCTTATCAGCAAGGAATTTTTGATTGAGAAAGGAGAAAACGAGGTCGATACGTACGGGGAGACTCCGTTGACAACAATGGATATCATTGCTGAAGAATGTCGCCTGACGAATCGCGATATCGTCTATGAACTGGGGTGCGGCAGGGGAAGAACCTGCTTTTGGTTGAACGCTTTTCTTGGCTGCACTGTCTATGGAGTGGAGTATGTGCCTGCCTTCATTCGGATCGCCCAGTCAGTTAAGCGAAAGTACGGGATCAATGAGGTGAAGTTTATCTGCGAGAATATGATGGACGTCTCATTGGAACATGCGACAGTTGTTTATTTTTATGGAAGCACGATCAACGATGAAGAGTTGAAACGTCTGTGCAATAAGCTGGCATCTCTGAACCACGAAGTGAAGATTATTACCATCAGTTTTCCACTATCTGCTTATCATCGGGGATTTCAAACAATCAAACGTTTTCCTGTAAAGTTTCCATGGGGGGAAACTGATGCCTATCTTCAAAAAACGCACGCAGATTAGGTTTATCCAGTGGTTGTTTCCTGTATTGGAGAAGTACTGTCCCCCTGCAGCGCATTGGTTTGCCTGTTGCTTGTTTCTTCGTCCGTTTAGGTTTCCCTTCACATCTTTAGAAAAAACGGCAGTCAGACACTCTGATGAGATCTATGTCTCAGTTGCCGGTAGAAAGATACGCGTCTATTCATGGGGAAAGGGGCCTTACGCTCTTTTTATCCATGGATGGTCGGGCAGAGGGACGAATTTATGCAACTTCATTGAGCCAATCATTAACGCCGGAGGGAGACTGCTGGCTTTTGATGCTCCCGCACATGGAAAATCAGAGGGAGCCCGTACAAATTTTCTTGAATTCCTGGAAGTGATGAGAGCCATTGAAAATGAATTTGGCAAGCCAAGCGCCTATATCGGCCATTCTTTGGGAGGGATGGCCGCCTATCATTGGGTGGAAAAACATGCGTTTGAAACTCCAGTGATCATGATCGGCAGTCCCTCTGAGGAAACGGATATTTTCCAAACGTTTTTTCGTAGGCTGCATGGAAAGGGAACAGGCAAACAGAAACTGAAAGAATGGGTGATCAAAAAGACGGGATTTCAATTTGATCGGGAACTGCCACTTTATGAACGACCATTGAGAAATCCTTCAAAGCTCTTATTGATACATGATGAAGATGATATCGACTGTTCGGTTGAAGACTCTAAAAAGCTCCACAAAGCAAATCAAGGATCAGAAATTATGATCACTCAGGGGCTGGGGCATTTAGCGATTCTAAGTGACTCTCAAGTGATTGAGAAGTCACTTAGTTTTTTGGAAAAAAATTATCCCCTGACAGAAAGGATTTGAGACGCAGCGTTGTGCGTGGCCTGGATCGTCTGCCTGCAGTTATTTGCAGCAGAATAGCTTTGGTCGCGATTCTGGCGGGCAGCGTCATCGCGATCGCCTCTTTTCCGTTTGATCTCTTCGATCATCACTTGGAAGACTGCGCGTTTTGCTTCATTCGTGTTGTTCATCAGTGAAGTAAAGCCGCCAGATCCCTGGCCGACAGCTCCCATTCCCTGACCGATGTCAGCAAGCTTTTTAGCCCAGGCAGTGTTGCTCAACCAACCCAGAGCATTAGGTGCGGAATTGCCCATTGTCTGACCAAGAGTGGTTCCGGGGATCGCTGATCCCATGGATACAAAACCGCCGCCCATTGTGATGCCGGATGAGACGATTGTCAATGCGAGGACGGACCACGTGTTGTAGGTACCCTTGAGCTCCTTGACCTTTGCAAAAAGAGCGGGCTCGTTCTCGAGGACATACTCTTTTTCCATATTTCCGAGGATCCTGGACATCAGCTGGATCACCTTGAACGCTTGTTCCAGCACACGGCTGTGATCGATATTCGGATCATCGAGCAGCTTGTCAAGCCTGACCAGCTCGCTGTTCAGCGTTTCCTGGACACCTGTGCTTGCTTTATTATTTGTACTTAAATTATCTGCAGTTGTCATGATGACGACCTCCTACTGATTGGTTGAAGCCAGGTATTGGTTGTTAAGCACTTCGACGAGCGCTTCCCAGGCTTCTGCAATGACTTGCATACTATGTTTCATAAGTTCAACTTCGTCACGAATCTTCGTGGTATTGACATATCTTTCAGCTTCCATCTGCACCATTTCTCCGGCAGCCATGTCGTTCTCATATTTTAGAACGCCCTGGGTGATCTGTACTCCGCCTTGTCCGACAGCTAAAGCTCCGTTTGCGACAACGAGAACCGTCGGCAAAGCGGCGCCGCCAGTGGCGATCGTCAGCGCTACGCTTGCAACTCCGGCAACAGCGATAGCGCCCCAGAGGGCCCAGCCGACCCAGCCGAGGACCGAGTCCGCTTTTGAGCGTTTGATCTTCTCATCGAGCGTATCGAAATACTCTTTTTGTAAATGGCGGTTGACTTCCTGCCTTTTTTGGGCATTGCCCATGGCAAGGGTGCTGCCCTCTTCTCGATTGGATTGTTGCGCTTTCATGCATGCGACGTAGAGTAAGAGTAAAGCTGCTTCATTGAGATGGGGATCCTCGCTTGTTGCTCCGGATTTTTCATCACCGCTTACTTTGGGGATTAAAGCCCCCATTTCTTTGGCAACAGCATCAAATTCAGAAACGTCGAATTGCGGCGCATCAAGTTTGTGATGGGCATGCGTAGACTCCTCCGTGCTGAGCATGCCGGCTGTTAACGCTTTTCGAGCGTCTGTCAGCATGGTGTCCCATTTAAAGGGAAGTTCAGCGGGATTTTTTACCGGAGTGTACGGTTCTGAGTCCTGCTCCCAAAACAGGGGAGCACGTCTTGTTTCAACTCTGTTTACCATGAGTTTTCCTCCCAGGACGCATTAACGCGATCCGCGTTAACATTGTTTTATATTTATCAGGGTTTTTATTGGCCACTTGCTCAGCCGCATTGAACACTTCACTCGCGTTATCATCCTCTCCTATCGAAAGAAAACATTCAGCGGCATGAAAGGGGGCAGAAGGGTCGTTTGGATTTAAAACGGCAGCGTATCCAAAACATTGGATAGCCTGATGGTAACTTTTCATCATCTGAAGAGCCGCACCCAACCCCATCCAATTTTTAGGGGTGTCACTATCGATCAGTGTTAAAAAACGGAAGAAGTGTGCGGATTGTTCGTATTTAGCGTTCTGGTAGAAGCAGTAGCCAAAAGAATACAATGCTTCAATTGTATTTTTTGAGAAATTTGGGATAGGCTTGCCTTCGGCGGTATATCGATCGATCAGATCCCGAAGAGCTGTTTCTGTCAACGGGGCTGTCATGACGCGCCTCGGATTCCTCTTGCAAGAGAGCTCTTTGCTTCGTGTAAAGGTTTCAGAATGCTTCTGGCCATTTGATAGGATTCATACCGTTCGTTTGTCAGTCTTGAGATGGTTTGCAGCTGCATGTCATTCTGGACGTTCATATCTTCGATCGTCATGCGGATGTTTTCCACCATGCGGTCTCTTTCTTCCCTATTGAACTTGGTCTTGTCATCCGGGATGTCCGCACCCAGTTCTTTGGCCCGCTCGATTTTCGCTTGCAGTTCTTCGTTTTTGGAAATGTCAAGTTTTCCGTCGTCTTTAGTCGCGGCGTTGATCGCTTTGAGAATGTCGTGCAGTTCTTTTACTTTGTCCTGCCGTTCCCGCAGCTCTTTGAATTCTTTTTCCGTTTTTTCCTGGAGATGTTTGAGGCGTTCGGTGTTGATCAAAAGAATGAGGGCTTCTAACGAGAGATTTTCATAGTCAATACCCTCGGCGTTGACATCGAGTGCGTCTAATAAGACATCCTTGATTGCATCATCACTCATCTTATCCTCCTAATCTAAATAAGATAGAAAAAACATTAGAACATTCGAATGTTAAGTTCGGTTTAAGAATGCGTTAAATTCAAGTAAAAGTCAACAAATCGGTAAACGCGCAACGGTTGTGTTTAGGGTATTGTCAGCCTTAATCATGCTATGTCTTTTATCAATTTAGAGAGTTAAAATTATACTTTTATAGATAAACACGTATATTGGCATGAATATACCCCCACTTTCTGTTTCTGAAGAAAAATTTCAAGATTGGCAAGTTAAACGCCGACTGTACATTCAGGATACAGTGATCAAAGTGGCAAAGGCCGCACTTCAATTATTTTTAGCTGTGGCTTGTGTTGTCGTACCAGTAGTCATTGGTGCTGGAGTGCTGCCAGGCGCTTTGCTGGCGATGGGAGGAATGGGCTATACGTTCTATCGAAGTTGGGACTCTGACTGGACTAATTATTACAAGTCATCAAATGTGGAGAAAATATTTGCTAAAATCCATCGTGCAGCTTTGCCTATTTCGATGGGGAAAATGAAGCGGTATCATCGTTATGGGTTCGTTTCCGACAAAGAGATGTCTGTCAGAAAACAGATGGAAGAAGCATTCCATCTACTTAACGAGAATCTAGACGAGTATGCAAAAGCCAGTATTGTGGTCGAATGTCATAAAAATATCGAGGACTTGGATCTTGATCGGGTGAAATCGTTAAGGGATTCCTATTTTCATAACAGCCGGCATGTTCAAGAAAAATTCATCCAATTTGAGCAGAGCATCGTTGCGTTTGAGGTCTGACGTCGCCATTAACATGTTAAGCAGGATCGTCAGCGACAGGTTGAGAAAGATTATTCAGCTGCTGCTTAGAGAACTGGTTTTCACATCAACGATAAAAACGATCGAACGATAATAACGATAAATCTATTCTATTTTTCATCGTTCCTATCGTTCGATCGTTTTTATCGTTGTTTCTTCGTATTACCCGTGATTGTGATAGTTCTTCAAACATATTGAAAGATATCCTATACTATATCGACATATCTATAGGATATGGACGAAGACAAGGATATCTTCAATAATGTAAATCTCAATATCGTTAGTCCATAATATTTAAGAACGTGAGGCGATAAATGAAAGAACGTGCGCATTGGGGATCCCGGATGGGATTTATTTTGGCTGTTGCCGGATCGGCTGTCGGGCTGGCAAATATCTGGCGCCTGCCATATGTCGTTGGTGAAAATGGTGGAGCTGCCTTTCTCGTTGTATATTTGTGTTGTCTGGCAGTGATCGGCTTCCCTGTTTTCATGGCTGAAATCGTCATCGGACGTACGACCCAGCTGAGTCCCGGAAAGGCTTTCCACCAGATCGGAGGCAACCGGTTCTGGTCATGGATCGGCCATGGCACCATTGTGACCGGATTCCTGGTCAGCTCCTTTTACAGTGCGGTCGCCGGATGGATCCTTGGTTATTTGGTTGAAGCGGTCAGAGGTAATGTGACTAGCTTGAATCATGCGAATGACGCGATCAGCCATTACAATTCACTGATCGAAAATCCTCTTTGGGGTGTTGGCTTCCATGCTCTTTTTCTCATCATCTGTGTTGGAGTCCTTTACCTGGGTGTTAAAGAGGGGATTGAACGGGGAAACAAGGTCATGATGCCATGTCTGCTTGTCGTCCTGGTCCTGATCGTTATCAAAGGGGTCTCATTGCCAAATGCCATCGAAGGGGTCCGCTATCTGCTGAGCCCTGATTGGAGCGAGCTGACACCAAAATCGATTATGATCGCTCTTGGACAGGCATTTTTTACGTTGAGTTTAGGGCAGGGGACAATGGTGACCTATGGCAGTTATCTGAACAAAGAAGAAAATCTGATTAAAAGCTGCTTTCCCGTCGTCCTTGTCGATACTGGCGTTTCTTTATTGGCGGCGGTAGCCGTCTTTTCAATTGTGTTTGCAGGCGGAATGCAGCCAGATTCCGGTCCGGGCTTGATCTTTCACACTCTTCCCTTAATTTTCAGTCAAATCCCCGGAGGGTACCTGTTTGCCGTGATGTTCTTTCTCCTGGTGCTTTTAGCGGCAATCACATCGCAAATCTCAGCAATGGAACCCACGATCGCCTATTTTCAGGACGAACTCGGATGGGGAAGGCATCTCAGCGCTTCTGTTTGCGGTGTGCTTGTCTTTGTCGTCGGACTCCCAAGCGCAGTTTCCTACAGCATCATGAGGGGCTACACATTTTTCGACTACAACTTCTTAGACTTCATCAGTTTGATTTGCAGCAGCTTCTTGATCCCATTGGGCGGATTTTTTGCTGTGATCCTGGTTGGTTGGATATGGGGGACAGACAATGCGATCCGTCAACTGAGAGAAGGGGCAGCTGAACTTTTTCAGAAAAGACCATGGTTAAAAACTTATTTTAGGTTTTGCTTTAAATATGCCGCCCCTATTTTAATGTTGATTGTCTTTTTAAATGCATTGGGCCTTTTTTCGTGAAGACCTTTATTGAATCTACTTTGACAGAAGAGGATAAAACGTTTGAAGTTCCTCTACGTCCGCAGACATTAGCCGATTTTCAGGGGCAGGACCTTGTGAGAGAGCGGCTAGAGGTTCTCATTACCGCAGCCAAACAACGCGGAGAACCGTTGACTCATTGTCTATTTACCGGACCACCTGGTCTCGGGAAGACGACTCTTGCAAATATCTTAGCTAAGTCGATGGGGACCAATCTTGTCGTGACCAGCGGGCCGATGATTGAAAAGCCCGGCGACTTGGCTGGAGTTCTGACGAACCTGCAATTCGGCGACATCCTGTTTATTGACGAACTTCATCGATTGAACCGCGCAGTGGAGGAGTATCTGTATTCGGCAATGGAAGACTTTACCCTTGACCTGATGATCGATACAGGCCCAAATGCGAGAAGCGTCCAGGTTAAGCTCAATCCGTTTACCCTTGTTGGCGCAACCACACGTTCGGGACTGTTGACCGCTCCGCTGCGATCCCGTTTCGGGTTTACCTGCCGACTAAATTATTATCCCCCGGAGGTTTTGGAAAAAATCGTTCAAAGGGCATCGAATATCATTAATTTTGATCTCAATTCTCCCGGCGCTCATGAAATTGCCAAGCGGTCAAGAGGAACCCCAAGAATTGCGAACAATTTGCTGAGATGGGTCCGTGATTTCGCACAAGTTCGCAACCACGGTAAAACAGAGCTGGGAGTTGTATCCAGAGCTTTGGATATGCTCCACATCGATGACAAGGGTCTTGACGAGATGGATATCAAGATCCTGCAAGTGATGCTGGAACAGTATAATGGAGGGCCTGTCGGGATCAGCACGATCGCGGTCGCTGTTGGAGAAGAGAAGCATACTCTCGAAGAGGTTTACGAGCCTTACCTGATACTGCTCGGCTTCATTAAGCGCACTCCAAGAGGTCGTGAGATCACTCAGCTTGGCATCGACCATATCCAGCAGGAATCTGCTGGAAAATAAACGCTCCACCAGTTAACATCATTCTTCTGCTCTTCTTTAGTGAAGAGAGTTTAACAGTTACATGAGAAAAATAAAGACAGCCCCGGGGCTGTGAGGAGAATAGAGAATGATAATCAGGGCATTGTTGTTCGTCATCGCTTTTCTACCGTTAGCTTCCTCTGTAGAAGCTGGATTCCTTTCAAATATGCGCAACATATTTGTGAAGCATCAACATCCCGTTCCTTCGATCGACATTCTAGTCGTTAACGATCAGCCCTCTGCGGTTATTGAGGTGAACGGAAAATACCAACTGTACAATCCTCATACGAAGAAATTGATCAGCAAGCGTTACATCGGAAAAAAGAAACTGATGCAGACAGATTCCAGCGGTCTTAAGTGGGGAGAAGGGTTTCCGGGTATTTTCCAATTAACGATCATTCCTGATGATCCATCTGTCGTGATCACGATTGACGGCACAGATTATCGCGGCAATGTGACCGTGTATGATATTGGGGGAGCGATCAGTATTGTCAATCGCATACCAATCGAAGAATATCTAAGGGCGACATTGCCTGGTAAATATGGTGAGCCCATGCCAGAGGAAACAATGGCAGCGATTGCCATTGTTGCTCGCACGGACGCTTTTTATTTATCCCACAACCCTAAAAACAAGTTCTGGGCTGTTGATGGCGCTCAAGTTGGATATGAGGGAATGAAATCACTTCACCCTTCTTCTCCAATGGAAATGGCGATCAATTCGACGCGGCACATGGTTTTGAGCAAGACCGGCGCCTACGAAGGCAAAGTGACCCCGTTCCCTGCTCAGTGGATCGATCCTCAAAGCCATCATCAAACGGGTTCCAATTCCAGGATTACCGTTTATGAGGCAGAAGATATTGCACGTACCGGCGGACATGCCGCGCAGATCCTCTCAAAAGCTTTTCCCGGTTCTCATATTGAACTGATCTACTAACAACCTACATTAATCAGGGTAGAAGAATTCCTACCCTGATTAATTCCTATTGTCCTTTCCCAACATTGGACTCCAAAAAATTAAATGATTTAATGAAATATTGAAGTTGTTTATAATAAGCCCCTTATGCTAAACCAATTAGACTCATATCAATTTGACCTTCCAGAGGAACTGATCGCGAAATTTCCCGTGAATCCCCGCGATCATTCACGTCTCATGGTGGTTGAACGCTCAACCGGAAAGATCGAAGAGATGTATTTTTACCAGCTGTCTCAATTTCTTGAAGCCGGGGATCGTATCATCTTTAATAACACAAAAGTGATCCCCGCCCGCTTGATCGGCCAGAAAGAAACCGGTGGAAAAATTGAGCTTCTATTGCTTGAACAAAAAGAAGAGGGACTTTGGTCGGCGATGGCCCGTCCTGCACGTAAACTTCCTGTGGGGACGAAAATCATTTTTTCCGATCAACTTGAAGGAGAAGTGGTGGCTGTTCTTGATGACGGTATGAGAATGGTCCGTTTCCAGTATGCTGGAAGTTTCTGGGAAATCTTGGATTCTCATGGTGAAATGCCATTGCCTCCGTACCTGCAAAGAAAAGAACAGCCTGAACTTGACAAAGAGCGCTATCAGACCGTCTACGCAAAAAATGAAGGGGCGGTTGCGGCACCGACAGCGGGCCTGCATTTCACCGACTCAATGCTTGAAGGTCTCAAGAATAAGGGAGTGGACCTTGTTGAGATTACTTTGCATGTCGGCCTTGGCACTTTTCGCCCTGTCGTCGTTAAGACCATTACAGATCATAAGATGCATGCGGAAAACTATTTTGTTTCCGAAGAAGCAGCTTCCCGCTTGAATACGCCTGTAAAACGGGAAATTTGTGTTGGGACGACCTGCTGTCGCACATTAGAAAGCGCTGTGAATCTGGATGGTAAGGTTATTTCTGGCGCAGGGGAAACAGATATTTTTATATATCCTGGATACCAATTTAAAAAAGTTAGCTCATTATTAACTAACTTTCACCTGCCTGGATCTACTCTTTTAATGTTGGTGTCCGCTTTTGCAGGGCATGAATTGATCATGAATGCCTACAAAAAGGCTGTTTTGGACAGATTCCGCTTTTTCTCATACGGCGATGCGATGCTGATAATTTAAATATACGCAACATCAAGAAAATAAGAGATATAAGCTGTAATAACAGAAGAAAAGGCTGTTTACCTCTCTTGAGTTTTTTTTAGTGCTTGAAATTATGGTTTTAAACTTGTTAATGTATAGATAGATACATAAGAAAATTAGGACACAGTGACATACGTCGCTGATATTATCCTTTTGGAGGTTAAAATATGTCTTTTGAGAACGCTAAAGAGAACTTAGCTGAGTTTGGAAAGGAACTGGGACTGGAAGGACTCGAATTTGACGAAAACAACACATGTATTTTGGGGATTGACGATGAGTTTTCCCTTCACTTGACTTATGAGCCCAATTCCAAGCGCTTATATCTCTATTCACCTCTTCTGGACGGGCTTCCCCGCGATGACAAGACACGTCTCAAGCTTTACGAAACTCTTTTAGAAGGTTCAATGTTGGGCGGTCAAATGGCTGGCGGCGGCGTAGGTGTTGCTGTTAAGGAAGAGTTGATCCTGATGCACTGCACCATTGATATGGAGCATGCGGTATCATCAGCGCTTCGTGCTTTCGCACCGCTCTATGTTGAAACGGTTGAAAAATGGAGAAAGATCTGCACGGATGTTTCAGAAGGGAGAGAAGTTTCAGAAGATGCATTGAAAGCAGTTCCCGGATCCGGCGGATCATCTTCTGGTGGTGGCGACGAGCCTAAAGGGATCAAGATCTAACTCTCATCAATTGAAGAGCATTTGCCATTGGAGATCATCCGAGAACAGATGCTCTAAGAGTGTTGATCAATCCAAAGATTTATCATTTCTTTTTGGCTGATGATAGCTTCATCAGCCTCTTTTTTTAGAATTTTCAATTGTTTTGTCAAGGGGGCCAAGGTTCCTTTCAAGGGCTTCAATTGTGAATCGATTTTACCGTAGCTCCAGCGTTGTTGAGCAAACGATTGGAGTTGAACAAGGACTTCAGTGATTTGTTCCAGACAATTGACCGCACGGGGGTTGTTCGGTATTTTTTCTTCGATATCGTGTAGAACGTCCAAAGCGTTTCCACACAGCAGCTTGATCGCTTGAATTGACTGTGTAATGGTAAAGTAAGGATTGCGCCCGAAAAAAAAGTGTAATATTCGAAAAGGGCCAGCCCGCTTTCTTTCTTCCAACACTCGATTAAGCAATTGATCAATATCCTGGGTTGAAACTTTTAAGACTTTGAGCTTATCTGACAGGTCAATTGACTGCCTGAGCTGGTGATCGAGATTTTGATAGGGGTTTGTTTGATCAGGGAATTTTTTCAGGATTGTGATGACAAGTTGGTTTTGAAGGTAGACAATAATGTCGTCCGAAAAATCTTCATAGTCGTCTAACTTATCATCGATTGTCTGCTTGTTCTTTTTGATCGTTTTCAATGCTTTCGCTTTTTCTCCTCGGTTTTTGATCTCCTCGTATGTTTCTTGAGCTTTTTGGTATTGCGCGCTTGTTTCTTCGTCGATTTCAGATTTTAAGATAGAAATTTTCTCTTCAAGATTTTCTCTCTTTTCAATTAAAACATCCCAAAGTTGATGCGCTTGTTTTGCGACGGTAAGTTCAGCCTTTAAACGCTGTATTTTTTCATCTAGAGGTTCATTCATGATTTTTCCTTGATCAACGACCGCTCATACAGTATGTTAGATTGCTTAAACACGGCATTGGGATGCCAACCGATTGGCTCTGAATGCCGTTATTCAACATATATCACAAGTAACTGAAAGAGGTAAAGTTCATGAACTACGTTCACATCATTGGCCGGCTCGGCAAAGACCCTGAAGTGCGTTATACTTCAGATAATAAGAAGGTTACAACTTTAGTTGTCGCTTCAAATTACGTGAAAAGCGGTCAAACCGAAACTATCTGGTGGAGAGTGACCCTTTGGGGAGATCGCTGGGATAAAATGATATCTTATCTATCTAAAGGCAAGCCAGTTATGATTGGTGGAGAGATGAGAAAGCCTGATACGTATGTGGACAAGAGTGGACAGACCCAGCTTGGTTCGATCGACGTAACGGCAGACTATGTGAAGTTCGTTCCGTACGGTAACAAAGACGAAAATGCTTCAAATTCAGATGACGGCCAACAAGAACACGCTTCACAAAGCTCTGGAACACAGGCTGGAGCCGGTTCTTATGCTGTTGATGAAGAACCTCTGCCATTTTAATCGATAGGGTAAAGATCATGAATTTTTCAACTACTGCTTCATTTGATAAAAGAAAAAATAGCGATATGCTTGTGATCCCTTTTTTTCAGGGAGAAAAGGTGGAGCCAGCCGCTAAACTTGGGAAAGGTCTTGTTGAACTTCAAGCCGCGGTTTCCAGCGGAGACTTTACAGCAAAAGAGGGCGAGGTATTGGTCATCTATACCGGGTCGTCGACAGATAAGCGGGTCGCGCTTTTAGGGCTGGGAAGTAAAAGCGATGCAGTTGTTGAAACATATCGAAGAGCAGCCGGGGCGGCTGTCAAGGCTGCCCTCGCTCGGAAGGCAGCTACGATTAATTTCTTATTGCCCGAGGGTATTGACAACGATGAGCTATATGGGATTGCTGAAGGGCTTTCCCTTGCCAACTACGCCTATCATGAACTCAAAGGTGAGAAACCTGAAAAGGAAACCCTGATCAAAAAATGTACGTTTATTGGTGCTGACGCGGCCGGGTTGAAACTCGCAAAAAAAGCCGGTCTGATCGCTGAAGGTGTTTATTTATCACGTAACTTGATCAACGGGAACGCTGATGACATCAACCCGCAGAAACTTGGCGATGTCGCGCGCGGTCTTGCTAAAAAATTCCCGGCATTGAAAGCCACGGTCTTTGATAAGAAGAGAATTGAAAAAGAAAAAATGGGGCTGTTGCTGGCTGTTAATCGCGGATCGTCAATCGACCCGGCTTTCATTATTTTAGAATATAACGGCAACCCCCGTTCCAAAGAAAAGACTGTGATCGTCGGCAAGGGGATCACCTATGATACTGGAGGGCTGAATCTGAAACCGACAGGTTCGATGGAAACAATGAAAAGCGACATGAGCGGCGCTGCTGTCGTTTTAGGGACGATGCTCGCGATTGCCAATGTCGGCTTGAAGCAAAATGTTACAATGGTGATCCCTTCAACAGAGAATAGCATTGGCGGGAAAAGCTACAAGCCTGGCGATGTCTATACGTCATATTCCGGAAAAACGGTGGAAATAGGCAATACGGATGCAGAAGGAAGGCTGGTCCTTGCTGATGCCCTTGCGTATGCTGTTGACAAGCTCAAACCGACCCGTTTGGTCGACTTTGCGACTCTGACTGGGGCAATGGTGATCGCGCTTGGTGAGATCACAACGGGCATGATGAGCAATGATGACGCGCTCGCATCAGCTTTTTCTCAAGCGGGAGAGTCTACATACGAGAGGGTTTGGAGGCTTCCGTTATTTGACGAATATAAAAAAGCGTTAAAGTCCGACTTTGCCGATATCAAGAATGTTGGGGGACGTGCTGGGGGATCGATCACAGCAGCGATGTTTTTAAAAGAATTTGTCAAAGA
>CAZWOB010000037.1:0-4744 GCA_964635295.1 uncultured bacterium | reverse complement strand
TGGCGATCTGGTGATCAAGTCAGTTGATGGGCCTTTTCATTCCAGGATCGTATTTTCCGGACTGGATGCATCAGTAGCCGGGGAGGTTGAGAGCCGTTTGGCTTCAGAAGGGCATTGGGTGGTTTCCAACTGCCGAAATCACCGCTACGAACCTGATGTCCCTCTGATCATTCCTGAAGTCAATCCAGAACAGTTGGATTTACTTAAAAATAAAAAGGACGATGAAGGCTTCATCGTCACAAATCCTAACTGTTCGGTTGTCGGTCTTTCCATGTCGCTGAAACCTCTCGTCGATGCTTTCGGGGTTGAGCAGGTACATGTTGTCACTTTACAGGCGATTTCGGGAGCAGGGCTCCGGGCCAGATCTTCCCTGGATATTGCTGATAATGTGATCCCCTATATCGAAGGAGAAGAGGAGAAGATCAGCAAAGAGCTGGAGAAGATCCTGCATATTTCCAGGGTCAGCGCACATTGCAACAGGGTTCCGGTTTCAGATGGACATACCCAGTGTGTCTCTTTGAAGTTGTCACGCGACGTTTCATTGGACGAGGTGATTGAAGTCTGGGAAGGGTTCAAGTCGCCGGATCTTCCTTCATCACCAAACAAGCCGATCTATTATTTCCACGAAAAGGAGTACCCTCAAGCGAAGCACCACAGATTGTTGGAAAATGGGATGGCAATCGCTATCGGCCGCGTTAGGCGTTGTTCTTTGTTCGATATCAAGTATGCGACCTTGTCACATAATACAATCAGGGGTGCTGCAGGGTGCGCGATCATGAATGCTGAGTTATTATGTCGCTTTTTTGGGTTTTGTGACGATAATGGTCACATTGTCGGTGCTTCCTCTTTGGTAGGCCAAGGTTCTTAACAGTTCGACAGCTTCCAACGGTTCTTTCCCTTCAATACTGTCGAACGCTGTTTGAGGATCGATGACGTCCCAAAGACCGTCGCAAGCTAAAATCAGAGTGTGTTCTTCACCGGAAAGCGATAATTTCTTTATTGTCGGTCTGGCTGAAACGCTGGGATGCGCAAGATCACCGATCGACCGGGCCATGTCTAAAGTTGCATCGACACGTCCATAGCTCACAATCCCTCCACGCATGTAGATCTCCTGGTAATAGAAGGGGACTGTCGGTTTGGCACTTTCGGTAAGCTGTATTGTGTTTCCATTGAGTTGGATGGCAGCTCCAGAATCTCCGACATTGGCAGCCCATAGCTCTTTGCGGTCGATGTACAGAATGATCATTGCAGTCGATCCCGAAACATCCAAAAACCCTTCAGATTGCATGGGAAGTTCTTTCCACGATTCGTCTACGGAAATACATGCATTGACAAGAGCTCGATAGATCTGTTCGTCGTCCAGAGAGGCGGCTTTCTCCATTTCGGTTTTTAAGGCGCGAGGGAGTTCCATTGCAGAAAACTGCGCGCAAGTTTTTCCTCCGTGGCCGTCAAAGATACAGTAGAGATCTATCTCTCGGGCAATCTCTTTTTCGAGCTGAAAGTGTGTGATTGCATGCGCATCTTCCATTTCCTCTCTTATCCCTTGCGCATAGGCGAGAGCTGCATCGAAATACTCAGATTGAAGCTCCTGTGAGTGCACTGCTCCTGCAGGAAGTTCTTCTCTGGAATCGTCGGCTGTCGAGAGTGGGATCTCTCGGTGTATTTCCTTTTGGATCTGTTCAGGCGATAACCGGCGATGGTCCTGCCAATGACGGACAACGGAAAAGTAGCGCTGTATATAATCGAGGGTTGAATCGGTAGAAAATTCCGGGTTGATCCTCTGGTAGCACGAAATGGCTTTTTCCATGGCTGATTTGATGCAGGTATTTTGATCGGATTGGTAGATCAGGGAAAAAGCTGCTTTTGTATACAGCTCCATCGCTTGATCGCACTCATTATTCAACAGAAGTCGATCAGCTTTATTTTGTTCTATTTCAGGATCAAATTCCATTAACTCAGCCTGAGAGGACGATTGTTTTGTATTGTAAGATAAAAAGATTTTTTTATCTATTTTCAAATACAGATCATCCAAGCGTACCCGCTTCAGTTGGTACGATTCTTGAATATTAGACCAACAATACCAGAGGGGGGTCTAATGGCTGAAAAGAAGAAAAAAACTGCAAAAACTTCAGAAAAAAAGAAAGTCGTTAAGGCTAAGTCATCTAAAAAAACTGTGAAAAGCAAGAAAAAGGAAAATTCTTCCAAATCCGAGCGTCTCCTGACTGCAGAAGGGTGGAAGAGGAAAAGATTAAAGGAAATGCAATAACTTTTGCTTTTATACTCCTTTGCATCCTATGATAAAACTATCATTACAAGTGATGTAGGATTTGCAGAATGGATGTACAGCTCACACATATTCAATTGCCAAATGGCCGCATTCTTGGGAAGGGATATCCAACTTACATCATTGCCGAAATCGGCAGTAATCACGACGGGGACCTTGGAAGGGCAAAAATGCTCATTCAAAAGGCGAAGCAGGCTGGTGCCGATGCTGCGAAATTCCAATCGTTTCAAGTAGAAAATCTCATCAATCAAACCTGTTTCGCCAATCAACATTGGGAGAAAGACCCCGCGTGGGATGTTCTTGAAAAACTGTCCATCCCATTCGAGTGGCATGCCGCCTTGAAAGAGGAAGCCGATACAGTGGGCATCGACTTCATCTCCACGCCATTTGACCTCGAGCGGCTGCAGTGGTTGATAGATCTTGGTGTGCCGGCGATCAAGATCGCTTCTGGAGACTTGACTTATCATGAGCTCCTGAAAGAAGCAGGAAGAAGCGACCGCCCCGTATTCTTATCTACCGGGCATGCGACTTTAAGCGAAGTTGAAAGCGGTTTGAAAATACTTTGGGAGTCGGGGTGTAAAGATATTGTCCTGATGCACTGCACATCTGCTTACCCGTCGAAAGTTGAGAATGCCAATATTCGGGCGATGAGCTCCATGCAGCATAGTTTCCAGGCCCAGGTCGGGTATTCCGATCATTCTCCCGGCATTACTGTGTCGATAGCAGCCGTAGCCCTTGGCGCATCTGTGATTGAGAAACACTTCACTGACGATCCGACACGTCAAGGACCGGACCACGGCTTTGCCATGGATTTCGACGATTTCTCCCACATGGTCTCTCAAATCAGGCAGCTGGAGCATGCGCTGTCTGGCGGCGCCAAATTTCCACAGGAGACAGAATTATCCGAACGCGTGATGGCGAGGCGTGCCGTTTACGCCAGCCGGCATATTCCGAAAGGGACAAAACTCACAAGAGAACTCGTGAAAATTGTCAGGCATAGCTATCCTGAAGGCATTCCTGCAGAGCAATGGGAGCTTGTGCTTGGAAGACAGGTCAGCAAAGACATTGAACCTGGCGAACTGATTACATGGGGGATGATATAGTTTGTGCGGAATATCCTGATTTCCAGCGTTTCCAAAAAAGTCCCATTGATACAGGCCGTCCGCGAGGCCTCGAAACGGTTTAACCCCGATTGTTCTATCATAGGCGCCGATCTGGACCCTAACTGCATCGGTCAGTATTTTGTCGATAGTTTTTGGCAAATGCCGGCAATCGATGAGTTAAAAGTTGAAGATCTTATCCGTTACTGCAAAAAAGAAAATATCAGGTTTATCATTCCAACTCGTGATGGCGAGCTCTCATTCTATGCTGAACATCGCGATACACTTAAAAAAGAGGGGATCGATGTCATGGTCTCTTCAAAACATAGCGTCGATCTCGCTCTGGATAAGTTTTCATTTTTTCAAGAACTCGAAGGGGTGATACCGACATACCTTACCTGTCAGGAACTGAAAGCCTTTCCCTGTGTTGTGAAAGCGCGTTACGGAGCGGGGAGTGCGGCTGTGCGTTGCAACCTCAACCGTGAAGATGCCCTTGCCTATGGAGACAGGTCAAGAGATCTCGTTTTCCAACCTTATATTAAAGGCCAGGAGTACAGTGCAGATCTGTATGTGACTCGCAAGGGGGCTGTCCATGGGGTGGTATGCAGAGAGCGCAATGTGATCACACATGGGGAGTCGCAGATCTCAATAACAGTGAGAGATGAAGAGATCACATCCAAATGCCATTCCTGCGCGGCAAAAATGAACCTGTACGGTCATGTGATGTTCCAGTTCATCAGAGAAGCTTCAACAGGAAAGTTATTTGTCCTTGAGTGCAACCCAAGATTTGGAGGGGCGTCAACGACAAGCATCAAAGCGGGGTTGGACAGTTTTTTTTGGTTTTTTACAGAAGCTGAAGGGCGTCCGCTACCAAGGTTTGACAGATTGTCCCATGAGGTTAAATTAGTGCGCTCAGCAAGGGATATGTTCATTGATCTATAAGGACTTTTCTCAAGTAAACGGGCAATATAGCCTGCGTCCTCTAAAGTTTGAAGACATGGAGCCGATCAGGAGGTGGAGAAACGCCCAGCTTGATGTCTTGAGGCAGCAAAAGCCGCTTTCCCGCGAACAGCAAGAAGCGTATTGGCAAAATACTGTAGCCCCATCATACAGCCAGTCGAAAGTGGAACAGCTGTTGCTGGCATTTATTGAAGCGGAAGAGTTGATCGGCTACGGTGGCGTGACCCATATCGATTGGGTCGAAGGTTGTGGAGAGGTTAGTTTTCTTTTAAACCCGAAATTGATTGGGAGCCCTCAAGAATATCGTAAGAAGTTCGGAGTCTTTTTAGAAATGATAAAAACAGTCGCTTTTGATAAATTGGGGTTGAAGCGATTGTATACCGAAACCTATGATATTCGG
>CAZWOB010000036.1:0-20536 GCA_964635295.1 uncultured bacterium | reverse complement strand
TGCGCTTTGCAATTGACGTCCAGTACGGAGGATTTGGGATCTTTTCCAAAGCGGCAGGTTCCCGATTGGTGTGCGACGCCCGCTAAAGGAATGTCTGTCTTCATGTAGACCTTGCGCGGGATGAGGAAATCGGTGTGCATATCCAGATGACTGAGCATTGACTTCAATTTTTCATACAGCTTTTTCATCGGGACCTGATTGTTCTTTCGGTATGACAAGGTCACTTTTCCATCCTTATCAACTGTCACTCTGTTTTCAGGGTCTGGCAAATCCTCGGTTGAAAGCCAGAAATCGACAGCGTGGCGGGCGATATCTTTCAATACCATCTTTGGGGCAAGAGCTGTTTCAATCGGTTTTTCTCCTCTGTACATTTCACTTGTCGACTTTCCGACCATCTGGATATTTCCCATCGGATAGTCGAACCCGTCCATGCCGAAATAAAAATCATTCAGCGCCAGCGTTTTTTGGAACATTGTGAGGTTAGGCTCCTTGGAGATTGCCAGGACAGCCTGGCTGTTGTGAAACATATAGTGGCGTCCGACCATGTCCGAGGAGTTGGCGAGCCCGTTGGGGTGTTTGTCGTTCGAGGATGCGAGCAACAGCTTTGCGGAGTTGACCGCTCCACATGAGACGACAACGATGTCAGCGCGAAAGTTCTCTGTTTTTCCATCTATTGTCGCCACGACTTCAGTAACTGTTTTCCCTGTGGGGTCCGTGAGGAGCTTTTGTACATGAGCCTCGGTGATCAGCGTGACATTTTCGTACTCGACTGCGGGGCGTACCCCAATCGTTTCCGCATCAGCTTTTGCTTGAACAAGGCAAGGGAACCCGTCGCATGTTTGGCATCTGACACATTTGCTGAAAGGCATATTCTGCTCATCCAGCATGACGGCGCAGGGCGCGGGAAATGGATGGTAGCCATTGGCTTCCAGTTGATCGTAGAGTTTTTGTATGCGCGGCTCATGAGAAACAGGGGGGAAAGGGTAGGGTGCGCTGGAAGGCGGCTCTGTCGGATCTTGCCCGCGAGCGCCGTGCACCTGGTACATCTCTTCGGCTTTCGTGTAATAAGGTTCTAGCTCTTCATAGCTGATCGGCCAGGCAGGTGAGGTTCCGTCATGATGGTGAAGTTCTTCGAAGTCTTCCTTGCGTAGTCGGTAAAGCGCTGCGCCGTACATTTTCGTCGCCCCGCCGACAAAGTAGTGGACCTGCGGCTGGAAGGCTTTGTCATTGTGGTCGTACCATGTATCTTCGGAGATGTACCTGTTTTCTTGAAAGACGGCTTTTGCGTCCCAGTTCTCTTTTTCCCGTTTAAGCCATCCGCCTCTCTCAAGAATTAAAATCCGCTTTCCTGAAGAAGCTAAGTGGCGGGCAAGAGTTCCTCCGCCAGCGCCGCTGCCGATAATGATGATATCAAAAACTTGATTCATGAGAGCCAGACCTTGAAGCTATCCAACTAAAATTTTTTGCCCGTCTTTGGCGTCTTTTTTCCTGGAGAAGAGAAATCGAGACTTGCCTATAATATCAAATATTGACTTCGCCTCGATTTTCTCCCCCAGGGAAAAATCCATCCAAATCCGAACAAAACCTTTTAGTTGGATAGCTTCTTCATGTACACCTTTATCGGGATGCTATAGGAATTGTATTCTTTATACAATTATTTCTTCGAAAAGTGAATTTATTGAGAGAGATCTTTTGCGCTGACCAACACATACGTTTTTGATTTTACAGCCTCTAGTATTTCTTCGGGGTTGATGAGTTCGTAGAGCTTTCTAAAATCCTTTTCTTTCGAAGGGTTTTTGCGTAAAAATTCCAAGTATCTATACATAAAGCTCTTACTGGTGACACGCTTATGGAAAATCAAGAGCATATCGTATGAGACATTGTTCTTGACGATCGTGTCGTTCGCGTCTAAGGTCAGCTCCGCTCTAAGTTGAAGCTTTTTGAGTGTCGCTTCATCAAGCCCATTGATAATATAGACCTCGTTGATCCCAAATTGTTCGTGAGCTTCCTGGTAGCTGTCTTGAATGAGCATTATTTTTCCTGCTGTTTACGTTTGGGAGACAAGTTTAGAGTTTTTAATGGGTGAAAGCAAGTTTGCAGATGAATTTCTTCATGAAACGGCTTTGCTCCTAAATCAAAAAATGAGGTGATAGATGAAATGTCTTTTGGTTCTAACATTCTTGACTTCTGTCGTATCTGGGAATGAAAAAACCTTGAATGACTATTACTAAACAGCAAAACAAAATTGCCACGACATATCCTCTATTCGGAAGGAAATGGACCGAGTGAACGATGATATTTTGAGGCTCCTTGCGGAGCGTAGCGCCTATGTCAAACGGGCGGGTGATTTGAAATCTAAGACATCAGGGGTTGCAGATGACCGTCAAAGAGTGGCTGACCAAGAGAGGAAGATTATAGACAAATCGATGGAATTGGGACTTCCTATAGAAATCGGGCTTCCTGCGTTCAAGGTGATCATGGAAACGTCCATTCAATTTCAGCAACAGTATATCGATCATTTGCCATTGGAAGGGTGATCGAGGTGGATTTACATGTCAGAGGTTAGATTGGTCCAATATGGTTGAAAAGAGGCCCCTCTCTTCGCTTTAACCAGGAATATCAGCAAAAATACAAAATCTAATTGAAACTCTAATCAGACCACAACTCTTGTCGTTGCCACGCCTTGGGAACTATGAGTTTTCCGGAAGGAGGTGTGAAGCAATCTGTTATCATGACTGATTGCCATGCAGGCTTCCATTCTTTTGGAATAGAATATGAGGGTTGAATGTTGATTTCTTCAGTGAATCCAAAGCGACTATAGTAATTAGGATCGCCAAGAACGAGTATTTTGTTTACCCGTTTTTTCTTTAGCATGTTGAAGCCCTTTTTGATCATGGTGCTTCCAATACCGTTTCGTTGATATTTTGGCAGTACTGCCATGGGCCCTAACAATGCTAAGGTAATGTTTTCTGGCGATGCATGACACTGAGTAAAAGCAATATGGCCAAGAATATCACTGTCATACACAGCGGAAAGGTTCAGAGTATTTCGTTTGTCATCGAGCAGCTCAATAACAAGCGGGAATAAATTTTCTTCAACGAAAGCCCTACGATAAAGGATTTTGAGCAAAGCTATATCCTTTTGCTCGGTCTCGCGGACAATAATTTGATCTTTGAACAGGTGCATCGCCTCAAACGCTCACTATTCAAACATGGTAGCAAATGTATACAACGAGGGTCAATGTCGTAAGTGTTCCAACTTCAGTCCGCGTCCACTTTGTTGAGACCGTTGCATTATTCTGAGCTTTGGATTGGGGATGGCAAAAGTCGGGTTGCCACTTAAAAATATCGCGAATGCTGCTTGAACGGATGTCGTTAAACCTAAATTGTCCATTGATTTTTAAGACTTCAATGATGTTGCATATGAAAAAATCGGTGGAATAACTGTGTAAAGATATTATTTTTTTTATAAAGTAAAAATAAAATCTTTTGAGGAAATAACGATGAGTTTTACATACCGTAAATTATCCAAAGACGAAGCGGTTCTGTTACTTGTTGATCATCAATCTGGATTAATTTCACTTGTCCAGGATTTTACGCCGAGTGATTTCAAAAATAATGTGATTGCTCTTGCAGATGTTGGGAAATTTTTTAATCTTCCAACGGTCCTAACAACAAGTTTCGATGAAGGACCCAATGGTCCAATTGTGACGGAATTGATAGAAAGGTTTCCAGATTCACCTTTGATTCGTCGCCCAGGTCAGATCAATGCCTGGGATAATGAGGAATTTGTTCAGGCTATTAAAGCTACCGGTCGCAAACAATTAATTATAGCGGGAGTGGTCACAGACGTATGTGTCACATTCCCTACTCTATCGGCAATTGAAGCTGACTTTGATGTATTTGTAGTGACAGATGCATCCGGCACGTTTGATGTAACCGTTCAACAGGCGGCATGGTCTCGGATGCAGGCGGCTGGTGCGCAGCTCATGAATTGGTTTTCGGTAGCTTGTGAGCTCCATCGTGACTGGCGTAATGATATGGAAGGTCTGGGTACTCTGCTCTCTAATCATTTGCCAAACTATCGTAATTTGATGACTAGTTATCAAATGTTACAAAATGCAAAATAGGATAAATAAATTAATAATACGCGAAAGCATATCGATCATTTGCCATTAGAAGGGCGATATACCGATAATGTTTCAAAATTGTGCTTCATACTTCGTCAGCTTGCCACTGAATTTCTACCCGCCTGCATCGCCCAACTCATTCGAGTTGAACTGCTTCGGCGCCGACCATGTCTGATAGAAATTCCGAACGCCTCCTTGTCTGAAAACCCAATTTTGAAACATTATCGGTATAGAAGCTTTTAGTTGGATAACTTCATGAAAGGGGAGTTTCTTAAGTGTTTTTTCGATTGTTCTAATTGATAAACGAAGTTTACATATTTTGTTGGGATTGGTACATATAGGGGATTAGGGAATAACCAAGGAGGGTGTCATGTCTAAGTATAGTTGTGGTGATTGCGGAATGCAAGTTGAGTCACTAAGATGTGGTAAATGTGGCGCGGAGTTAGCTAATAAAGAGATTGAGGTCGAGGGCAAAAAAGTGCAGGTGGCTGAGTGTCCAAAGGGATGCGGAAAGGTCAAATCGCCTCAATGCTGCGGTCATGATATGGCATTCAATAAGTAGGGAAGGTTCCCGCCTCCGACGATAAAGGCCCACAGACAGCCCATCTTTCCAGCAATGCACTTCCTATCAGACCGATAGGTCTGACTGCGTCGCGATCGTGAAAATCTGAAGCAATGGCAGCTATTTGTCTCTTTTAACAGGAGAGTCAAGTTCTGAACTTTTTTTTGGCGAAATTTTTCATTTTAATTTATTATATTTCTAATAATCTGATTTTAAAATAGTTTTGTTCAAGGGAGAATAACTATTATTAAGTATAGAAAAGAGCAAGAAGTGAAGTTGTGATTTGTAGATTTTTATTCTTCATGCTGGTGTGTTCTTTTTCAGGTTGTTTGGGTGCGGGATCGAGTGAGGGGTTCGTCGATAACAATGGCGTGAAAATTCATTACGTTCAAAAGAATGCCGGTGAGTCGAATAAGCCCTCTCTGTTATTCGTTCCGGGATTATCGATGCCGGGCTGGATATTTGAAAAACAGCTAGACTACTTTTGCAGCAGTTACACTGTTGTTGCTATGGATCCGCGCTCTCAAGGCAAATCTAGCCAAACAACGGAAGGGCAATATGCTTTGGCAAGGGCCGGCGATATAAAAGCAGTAGTAGAGGGACTGAAAATGGCCCCGGTTGTCCTTATCGGGTGGTCGATATCAGTTCCTGAGATTGTCGCTTATATAGACCATTATGGATCTGAAGGAATTCCAGGAATTGTCATGATTGACGGGCTGGTCGGCCTCGATATGTGTTCTGAACATTTTAAGGATACAGTGGATTGGATCTATCTCTTCCAAATAGACCGTCAAAAAAACACCGAAAGGTTTATACGCGGATTGTTCAAACAATCTCAATCAGCGGAGTACATAGCAGAACTGACAAAAGCCAGCTGCATAACACCAACCACGACTTTTGTAACATTAGCTTATAATACATATTCAAAAGATTACCGATATGTTCTCAAGGGAATTGATAAACCCACTTTGGTTATAAGTTGTGATGGAGAATACCAGAATCTAATGAGGAAAATGAGTCGATCAATTCCTAATTCTCAGTTTGAAATCGTCGATCATGCAGGTCACGCCTTATTCGTGGATCAGCCTGAGCGTTTTAATGAACTCCTTGAAGAATTCCTGGCTCCTCTGAGCAAGAACAGCAGAAAATAACAATCAGGACTTCGCTCAGATCCAGAAACGGATAGGTTCATGTTTTTTTATTTTCTCACAGGGTAAGCAATTCGAATACACTCAGGCTCATTTGTCATTAGATTTTGCTTAAGAGCCTCCTCAAGAGTCCACCATGCTAAGTCAGTGTGTTCAGGTGTGAGAGGGATGTCATCTATCGTATGGGGGACCTTAGCTTCGTACATATGATAGACAAAATCTGCATACTCGCTTTTAATATAGACAGTTTTAATGAATGTATATTTGAGTGTAAGAGATGTTTCTTCTTTTATTTCTCGAGCAATAGCTTCATCTAAGGTCTCCCCATCTTTTACTTTACCCCCAGGGATCGCCCATTGATTTGAATGCCATTTGTGAGGTGATACTTTCATAAAAAGTACCTTGTCACCCGCTTTAATAAAGGCAGCGACAACATGTAAATGTTCACCTCTGAATTCATCTGGAGGGGTTAAAAAAACTTCCCCATATAGAGGGGGCAAGAAGTTAACATATTCCAGGGGTGCAAATAAAAAGATTGATAGCAAAGTAGGAGAAAGAAAAACGTGGTAAATAGTTTCTTTTAATTTATTTTTTATCATTTAAGTTGCCTTCTGCAATAACAACAATTCCAACCTCTGTTTTTATTGCTTTCGTTAAATTGTCATCATAAAGTCTACCTTCTCAAAAGGATGCATTGCAAGGAATACCGCCGAGAAAACATATTTTTGTGCGCACGTTTACCAACATTCATGGTCTCTATTGTCATAAACGACAGCCAGTGCTATCTATAATAATTACTTTATATTACAGAAGGCACCATCATGAATCTTCAACTGAACGATACAGCTCCAGATTTCACTGCAGAGACAACTGAAGGCTCTATTCGATTTCTGGATTGGAAAGGTGATAGCTGGGCCATCCTGATGAGTCACCCCAAGGATTTCACTCCTGTTTGCACAACAGAGCTGGGTGCTGTCGCAAAGCTAAAGCCTGAATTTGATCGCCGTAATGTCAAGGTAATGGTCCTTAGCGTCGACTCCCTCTCCGAGCACGTGAAGTGGATCAACGATATCAACGAGACACAGAACGTCACCTTCAATTTTCCTCTTATTGCAGATCCAGACGCCAAGATTGCGCAAATGTACGGAATGATCCATCCGAAAGCAAATGACACGTTCACGGTACGTTCAGTCTTTATTATCGCTCCTGATAATACCATTAAACTGATGATGACCTATCCAGCCTCGACTGGACGTAACTTTGACGAGATCCTACGTACGATAGACTCTCTCCAGCTGACCGCAGACCACCTTGTGGCTACGCCTGCCAATTGGTGCAATGGTGACGACTGCGTGGTCCTACCGTCAATTCCCGACAGCGAACTACCGGCCAAGTTCCCGAAGGGATGCACGCACATTAAACCTTATCTGAGAACTACTCCGCAGCCGAATCGCTAGAGAGGAATCGTTTGTTTCTTCTAGCAGTCGAGTGATAAGTTCAGAACTTTTGAGTGAGCTTGTTGTCATTTTGCAAAGAAGAATTGTATTCATCAATCACAGAATTTTTTATCTTTTCAAGTAGCGGAATAAGAGTATTCTGTAGGTAGGTTGTTAGCTCTAACCAAACTTGATCTGACAGTCAGCACATTTCTTACACAGCCTCCGTTGACGCTTACCCACCTTTAACAGGAAAACGCTGCATATTGCTTAAAAACCTACGCTTAGTTTAACAAAGGGGCCTGCCAAGACAAAGTTACTGAGTGTTCTTCTAAAGCCCAATGCATAGACACCAACTTCAGCATCTTCTGGAGGCGTTGTGACCTCGCTAGACATATCAACTGACTGAATGGCGTTAAGATATGCTTGGACTTGATAGCCAATGTCAACATTAATGGCATGATTGCAATAGCAGGTTGCATAAGACAAGCCCAGACTCCCGAAAAAAGCTGGTACGATTTGTGTCCTGTTGGGCACATCGGTTTCTTGTGTATTTGGCGGGGTTATTCCAAGTCCTGCAAGTAAAGGTGTATTTGATTTGTAAGTCGTGTGGTTCTTAATTGTTCCTACTAATAAAGAACAGGAATTGTCACTTACTAATGAGAAATTATTGCAAAGGTGATAAGTGAAATCCAAGCCCAACTCAGGGCCAGCGCCTATAAACATAGATGGCGTTTCAATGTTTCGAGTGATTGTTCCCTCGTAGTTTGAAAAATCAGAGGTGATACTCTGTTTAATGCGAGTAAAAGAAACACCGGCAAACCAATCAGCTTTTAGTCCATTACAACAAGTAAATTGATTTCCGAGGTTAAGATTTACAGCATCAAACTCATGGGTTGCATGGCCATGGGCGATTTTATAGGGATGTGCATCAGGACCGATATTGAAATAAGGGCCTACCATATTTTCTTCGGAAACTCGTATAGAGGATGAATCGCTTGAGTGGAGGTGCTCCCAACTCAGTTGAAGCCGTGCATTTGGACAGACAGAATACGTTGTCACACCTACTTCAAAACCAAAGTGAAAATCGGGTCTAATTTCCAGGCTTTTCCAGTTAGGAGTAGGAACAGGCAGTGGGAGTGCTTCCGCCCCATAATATAAATTGCTGCTGTTAGGCTGTAGGTAAAGTACTTTGCCATAGAATTCAGTGGGAGAGCAATTATTGATAGCTAGTAAAGAGCTGAAAAAGGAAAGTGATAGGAAAAGAAGTTTGAATTTCATGATAGGTCCTTAAAGTTTGGATCTTTCAACTTACATTGAAATTCTATTTTACTGCTATTAGAAGTGAAAAAAAAATATTTGAGGATCTTTTAAAAAGACTTTTATATTTGAGTTTTATGTCTCTAAAAACAAACTTCTTAAGTTATAAAACGCAGTCTTTAAATTTGATGGAGAGACGTATTCAGAACTTTTGATTGGGAAAGATTAAAAGCTTCCAATACTCTTAACCTTTTAGGGTATAGCAATGGTTAAACCTGTTTTCTGGACTAAATCTCGAGCTCGTTTACAATTAGTGCTCAGAGCAGGAAGAAAGAAGGTCAATTGGCTTTTTCTTCCTGGGGGGCCTGGTCTTGGCTCAGAGTCTCTTCTTCCTTTATTAGATATTCTGAAACTATCAGGTAGTCTTTGGTTACTTGATTTGCCAGGAGATGGATCTAATACCACCTCAAATAATTCTGAGTTTTTTAGTAAATGGCCACTAGCTCTTATCGAAGCTGTTAGTCAATTTGATCGTGTGATTTTAGTCGCTCATTCTACTGGCGGTATGTATGCGCTTTCTGTGCCAGAAATAGAAGATCTTTTAGAAGGATTTATTTTGCTTGATTCTGCTCCCAATGCAGGATGGCAAGCTTCATTTGCAGAAGTAATAGGTGACTTCCCTGTTCCAGGTTTAGAAGTTCTGCAAGAAAAATATATGAAAACTCCTAATAACCAAACCTTAAAAGAGGTTACCCTGGCTTCGGCTCCCTACTTATTTACTCAAAGAGGACAAGAGTCTGGCATAAAATCATTGCGTTCGCTTCCTTATAATTATGAGACCTGTCAATGGTCGGAAAATCATTTTGATCGAACATATCAAGCTAAATGGATACCTAAAACTATCCCCACTTTGATTTTGGCAGGCGATAAAGATTTAGTTACACCTTTGAGACTATTCAAAAATGAAAAACGATTCAACCGATACAATATTATCATTAAGTCGATCAATGAGGCTGGGCATTTTCCGTGGATTGATAATCCAACCGAAGTCGCGGAAATATTCAGTGAGTACGGCAATAAAATTAAGGAATAAAAAAGGCCAGGTTTAATCAACCTGACCAATTGGAGGTTTCCACCTCCAACAGCACCTTGTCACAGCACAAACGGCTTCTATCACCCCATCTTTCCAGCGATGCACTCCTCGTCAGACCGATAGGTCTGACTTCGTCGTGATCGTGAAAATCTGAAGCAATAGAAGCCGTTTGTATTTTCGAACAGTGCTGTTTGAGATGGAGAGACAGGTTCGGGGTTTTTGATTGGAGCGGTTTGCAAAAGATGTTGTCCGTACAATAGACGAATACAATGCTCATCTTGGACTCCACCTTAGGACAAAACGCAATCGATCAGGTTAAAATTTTCAATAAGTACCCCCTCCCGTTTCGGAATTTTACCTGACCTAATAGGATCGAACGGCAAAGAGTGGCGTGATTATCAATATCCATAAATAAGCTGCAGGGCATTCCGGTAAAATTTATCGGGGCAAGGCCAGAGAAGCCTTAAAAGATCTGGAACCGTTCAATCCGACCCATTTCGCTAAGGATCTTTTTGAATAGAAGTCAGGAGAGAGTACACTCTCCCTCATGTTAAGAATAGTGATTGTTAGCATCCAAGAAGATTTTGTATTTCCTTTAACTCCTGGTGATCCAAACTACCGAATATTTTATTCCAGTAATACTCAAGTAAGGGGTTTGCATCTTCAGGTTCTCCAAACAAATTTTCCACTTTAGGAAAGTCTTTATTGAAGGCCGCTTGATTATAATCGATTTTGATTGCCAATACCTTATAACATTTGTTCACAAACTCTTGGCTTTTACCCTCTTTCTCGGCCTGCTCGATATTTTTGATAGCCTCTTTAACCTGCCCGCGCAAGCGGGAAATATTCTCTTTATGGTTTGGATTTTCATTCAAAGACTTCATCAAAAGCAAAATATGGGCGGTGTGGTCATGAACGAACTCCTTGTTTGAGGATAAAAGGACATCGTAATGTAGAAATGCTTGGATAAAATCTCTATCGGATGCAATGCCTTCACTGCTGCAAACAGTAAATTTTGGCCCCACAGTCCTTTTAATCCGCTCAACCAATGCTGTTATATCCGGCATTGTAATTTCGTGGCTGCTGTGAACTTCATAACCGAGACTTTCAACGTAACTTCTATCATAGTTAAATAATATCTTCTCAATACTCTCCGGCTCCTCTGCAGGAAAAGCGTCAAGGATCTTTTTTTGGAATTCTTCGGTAATTTGTTGGATTTCTTGGTAATCAGATCCTCTGTTTGCAAAGAATTCAGGAATTATTGAGACGAAACGAAAAAGAAAACCGCCATATTCATCCGCTTTGCATCCTACACACCTCCAAATGACACTATCTTTTTGTTCTAAAACCGGAGCATCGGGGGTGGTAGGCGAAACCGAAGGCTGGTTTACTGAATTTGCTGAAAAACTTACCATTTTAAACTCACAAAGTTTACTTTAAAACATTTATTATATCGTTAAGATATTAAGATATTATTAATACACATAAACATACTGTAAAACACAGGGAAAGATTGACTCCTTAAAACTGGAGATATACCTTTTTTCAGTCAAATGTGTTTTCCAAAAAATATTCGAGCAATAGAAGCTGTTTGTCTCTTCGAACAGTACTGTTAGAGGTTTCCACCTCCAACAGTACCTTGTCAAAGCACAAACGGCTTCTATCACCCCATCTTTCCAGCGATGCACTCCTCGTCAGACCGATAGGTCTGACTTCGTCGCGATCGTGAAAATCTGAAGCAATAGAAGCTGTTTGTCTCTTCGAACAGTACTGCTAGAGGTGGAGAGACAAGTTCAGAACTTTTGGGTGGAAGATTCTAGAGGAACGCTTGTCTGAATTCCATTCGTACCCCCCGACCGAATCGCAATAATCCGAGGGAAAAGATTGTCATCGTTTTCAAGATTTGACAACGATTTTGAGGAAATTTAATCTACTTCTACGCGTTTTTTAGTTAAACATGTCATTTTAAAGATAAATTGAAGGAATAGTCATTATTCTGAAGTAATCAACAATAAAAATCAATATTTTGATGGAGAAATAATCGTTTTTGAGATAATTTAGTGAAAAGTAATGAAAACTTAGAGAGGGAGATTATGTGGGAACTAGATATTCCAAATGGGGCTAAACCAATAGGTTACCGCTTTCTTTACGAACACTTTCGACTACGAGTAATTGGTCATTATCGCTGGTCTTACACTGGTCCTGGCTGGGATTCCAAAGAGTTTAAATATGAACACAGTTATGTTCAGCTACGTCTATACCCTAAATCATATGAAATTGAATCAGACCCCATTAAGCATGTCGAATTTGCCTTAAAGCATGAGGGTCTTAACCTAAATATTATCAAACAATCGCTTAAGTTGATCGGGCACGAGAAAGTTTGTGAATATATAAAGTCCTCCCCAACGGGTAAGTACGCTAGAAAAATTTGGTTTTTATATGAATTTCTATTAGAGGATATTCTTCAGATCGATGATGTTGGACGGGGTTCATATGTTCGTTTGGTGAATCCAAATGACTACTACTGTGGGAAAGACATAAAGAGCCCTAGGCATCGGGTAACTAATAATCTGCTTGGAAACCGCTTTTTTTCTCCTTTGGTTAGAAGGTCGGAACGACTGACTCAGCTTGAAGAACGGAATTTATCTGAAGTAGCAAGAAACATTACGAAGCAGTATGATGAATCCATTCTTGCAAGAGCAGTCAGGTACTTGTACACTAAGGAAACAATTGCCAGCTGGGAGATAGAAAGAGAAAAACCAGATAAAGCTAAAGCTGCTCGTTTTGTAGCATTACTAAAGAGAGATTATTCTCGAGATCAACTGACAAAAAATATGTTGGTGTCGATCCAGCGGGAGATAGTAGATGATCGTTTTGCTCTGAATGATTACAGGTCGTTTCAAAACTATGTTGGAGAGGAGCCAGAGCCGGGGCAAGTCCTTGTTCATTACATAGCTCCCCGACCTGGCGATCTCGCCGATCTGATGGATGGACTGCTTCAATGTGCTAATCGAATGTTTGCTTCGCAGGTTGACCCGGTTGTTATTGCGGCAGTTATTTCATTTGGTTTTGTATTTATGCATCCCTTTGAGGATGGTAACGGAAGACTTCACCGGTTTTTAATTCATTACGCACTGTCGAAACTTGGCTTTACACCCCAGGGAATAGTATTTCCGATATCTGCTGTAATTTTACGTGAAGAAAGAGAATATGACAGGGTACTTGAGTCTTTTTCGAGGCCGCTATCTGAGTTGGTGGAGAACTATGAGGTCAACGAGCTAGGAGAGATGAATGTAAACACTGAAACTGAGGATTTCTATCGATACATAGACTTCACTCCAATAGCTGAATTTCTATATCAATGTGTTGATCGGACTGTACAGACAGATCTGGAAAAGGAACTAGACTTCTTAAGCAGGTATGATGTGATTAAGCGTCAGATTAAAGAAGTTGTAGATATGCCCGATAGAAGAATAGACCTGTTTATCAAATGCGTGCGGCAAAACAATGGCAGTCTTTCAACCAGAAAACGCAGTTCTTTGTTTAAGATGCTCACTGAAGAGGAAGTTGATCAAATGGAAAATATAATCAAAAAAAACACCCTTTAGCATCGAGTAGTTTGATACTCATTTCCATTGGGCAAAATTAAACGTAAGAAAAAATGAAAATCTATCAATGTCTGATAGTGTTTGGAGGTTTCCACCTCCAACAGTATCTTGTCAAAGCACAAATGGCTTCTATCAACCCATCTTTCTAGCGATGCACTCCTCGCCAGACCGATAGGTCTGACTTCGTCGCAATGAAGCAAATCTGACAAAATCATAAAGCTTTTTGCTGTGAAAAAAGGCGATGAAGTTGGAGAGACAGGTTCAGATCTATTCCATGGGGTCAAATGGCAATGAAGTGGCTGCATCATGATGATGTGTATGTTCCAATCGAGAGTTCTTCCTCTGAACCTGTTTCTGCAGCTCTGACAAAGACGTTTTAATGAGTTCATTTCTTAGTTTTGGCTCAGGAAAGTCAAAGGGAGAGCGGTAGACGACGATATGGGTAGGAAGGTGTGTTACCCTAACAGCATGAGAGAATCGATCATCGACAAAGGTTCCAAGTAAAGGAATAATATCAATCTTAATCTCGTTATGTTCAAAATAAGGATGCATTGGGAGCTATCATAAATTTCATTGAGTCCACGATGATGATCGGAAGCGGACGCGGTAATTTCTGCAGTATGGAGTGGGGAAAAATTCCGCATGCACCTAGAGTTTAACAGTTTCGGGTTCGATTTGTCAATCCGCAGAGGCAGACGAGGACCCCATCTTTTTTAGATCGTTTCCTTCCAGACCGGCTGGGTGTGGCGCGCAGCAGTAATAAAAATCTGAACGATTTGTGGGCCTTTCTCATTCTAAACAGGAAAGACAAGTTCAGAACTTTTGATTGGAGTAAAACCAGAAGTTTTCTTGATGGGGGCTATTCAAGGTCAGGGGCTGTAATCTTAAACTGAGAAGCTAAATGCTCTGATAAATCCTTCATCAACTGTTGTCCTTCTCCTGGTTTTTGAACTGGGCGTTTTGATGTTGATGGTAGCAGAGCAATATTTAAACAGTTTTGAGCTTTTTCAAATAGCGTTTGATGATGATGTATCAAAGGTTCATTATACACTAAGTTTTCCAGTGCCTTTGTTAAAAAGGGATTTTCATTGTTCCCTGCATATCGGAAGTTTATTTTTAACTCACAAGCTAGTGACTTAAGTCGATTGGTGAATCGAGTTTGCGCTTCTCGTCTTTCCTTCCTATCATTTAAGTAGAGTGAAATCTTGCCTCCGATGAACCCCGATATTATAGCAGTTACAAGAGTGCTTATACAAAAAGTCAAAAGGGGATTCTGCTGAAAATTTTCTATAAATTCGGGCACTTTTGGAGCAACAATTGCAAAAAATATCTGAACATTTTTTTGAAAGTTGTAAGCAAGAAAAAATACATATTTATACTGCGACAAGGTCAGTTGGGACGTCAAATTCAAGAGGTTCGATTGGGTGAGAGTAATCAGCCATATGAACAATTTTAAATGCTCTTCGGAAATCATCATCTTTCGTTAATAGTTGGTCTAGAAGCCATAATCTTAAATCTCTTTGCGTAGTCAAATTCATTTTAGAGCCCTTATTTCCTGTTTTTTCCCATTTCACAACAGCGGGATGTGTGACGCCAAAAAGCTTACCAAATTCAGTCTGAGTCAGCCCTAGCCAATTTCGAATGTAACGAATTTGATTGCCTGTCAAGTCGGATGGATGATGTGCAAGAGCTAGCAGAACAACCTTTTGTAAAACATTGAGGTCAACATCCAGTGTCCAAACTCCACGAAGCTCTATCATCGGAACATTGCGAAGAATAACTGGAAAGCCCAATCCTTCGTATACAACTTCTTTTTCAACTTTCTGTTTTTTCATATTTTCAATGCCTCCCCTCAAGGTAAAAGGCGGTTATAATTAAAAGGTCTTTATCTTCATCGAATGAGACAATTACTCTTAACTCCATTTCATCTATTGTCTTTCCACGTATGGCATAATTCCATGAATTAAAAGCTTCTTCAAAGTGGTCTTTGTTTTTCTCATGTCTTCCGGTTTTTAGCACATGGATAATTTCAGGTAAGATAATGTTCCTCTCGGCCTTTCTTTCAATGGCGTGAAAAGTATCTCGATATGCTCCTGAGCCAATGCAATTTCTGACACGCTCTAGGAGGTTTTCTATCTTTTCGTTGGCAAGAGTATTTATCCATTTTTACCTTTAATGTAACTGAGTGACATTTAATTGTCAAGTGTTAGAAAACGGGATAAAGAAAATAAATATAAACTATTGAATATAAGATATATGTAAAAGATAAATGGAGGTTTCCACCTCCAACAGCACCTTGTCAAAGCACAAACGGCTTCTATCACCCCATCTTTCCAGCGATGCACTCCTCGTCAGACCGATAGGTCTGACTTCGTCGCGATCGTGAAAATCTGAAGCAATAGAAGCCGTTTGTATCTTCGAACAGTACTGTTGGAGGTGGAGAGAATCGAACTCTCGTCCTAAGTATACTCCATAATGACCACTACATGCTTAGTGCTCTGAAATATAGGCCAACCGCTATGCAGAGCACGCCAATACGATCAACCCGCCTTATTTAATCTCGATACAATAACCTAAAGACAGTCGGCCACTGCACCATACCAAGAAAATAACGATAGACCCCAAAACCCCTGGTCCAGCTTCAGGCTATCGGGCCACTCAATCGGTTAAGATTAAGCAGCAGCTGCGTAAGCAGGTGCAGTCTCAACAGTCGCAGCTGCAATAGCTGGGAAGTCAAGAACTTTGTTACCTGTTACAGTTGTGCTTTTTGATTCGGCACTTAATGGTTTACCGGTTTTTTAAAGAGGCCAACCGATATCCTCTGCATGCAATCAATACTTCGCATCCCAGTCGAAACCAGTACACCCCCATATTGAAATTCGATCTAATCTCTTGATCTACCACCCATTATAACACAGATGAGGCTTTTCTGAAAAGAAATGGACTTTAACAGGGAAGAATGCCTATAATTCCCCTTTCAATTTATAAAATTTATTAGGTGAAGCAATGTTCGACGAGATCCAACAGGAATCTTTCGATGAAAGAGAAAAACGTATCCTCGATTCCTGGGAAAAGGACAAAATTTTCGAAAAATCTGTAGAAAATCGCAAAGATCAACCCCACTTCTCCTTCTACGATGGCCCCCCGTTCGCCACCGGCCTCCCACACTACGGTCACTTCCTCGCCGGCACCATCAAAGATGTCGTCCTCCGCTACAAGACCATGAAAGGATTCTACGCCCCACGACGGTTCGGTTGGGACTGCCATGGCCTCCCAGTCGAATACGAAGTGGAAAAGGCAAACGAACTCTCAGGCGCCAAGTCGATCGAAGAGTTCGGCATCGCCAAATTTAACGAGGCGTGCCGCTCCATCGTCCTCCGCTACTCCGAAGAATGGAAAGACCAGGTCAAACGAATGGGCCGATGGGTCGATTTCGGCAATACCTACCGCACCATGGACATCAACTTCATGGAGTCCGTCTGGTGGGTCTTCAAACAACTCTACGAAAAAGGGCTCGTCTACCAAGGCCACAAAGTGATGCCGTTCTCAGCTAAACTGGGAACGCCCCTATCAAATTTCGAGGCAGGGGAGAACTACAAAGAAGTAGACGATCCTTCCCTCACAGTCGCTTTTGATGTGGTAGGGGAGGAGAACACCTATTTCCTCGCATGGACGACCACCCCATGGACCCTCATTTCGAATTTAGCACTCATGGTCGGACCCGATGTCGACTACGTCAAAATCAAAGATACAGATAACGGTAAATTCTACATTCTGGCCAAAGACTGCCTGGGAACCTACTACAAAGAAGAGAAGGCGTACGAAATTGTCGAAACAATGAAGGGGAGCGACCTCGCCGGGAAATCCTATCGTCCTCTTTTTGACTACTTCAAGGACCGGGAAAATGCCTTCCAGGTGATCCTGGAGGAAAGCGTCGACCTCAGCGAAGGAACCGGGATCGTCCATTCGGCGCCGGCGTTTGGTGAGGTGGACTTCTACGCCTGTGAACGGGCGGGGATCAAGCTTGCCTGTCCCGTCGACAACAACGGCAGATTTACCGATGAGGTCCCGGAATATGAAGGACTGTTCGTCAAAGATGCCGACAAGCAGATCATCAAAGGACTGAAGGAAAAGGGGAGAGTGGTCCATCATGGGACTTGCCGCCACCGCTATCCGTTTTGCTGGCGCTCAGACACACCTCTCATCTACAAGGCAGTCTCTACGTGGTTTGTGGCAGTGGAGAAGATCAAAGACGCCATGCTGGCCAACAACGAAAAAATCCACTGGATGCCGGAACACTTGAAAGAGGGCCGATTTGGGAAGTGGCTGGAAGGGGCGCGCGACTGGGCGATCAGCCGCAACCGCTACTGGGGAACGCCGATCCCTCTCTGGATCGCCGACGATGGCGAGATCTATGTGGCAGGCAGTATTCGTGAGCTGGAAGTGGCGACCGATACCGAGATCACCGACCTCCACCGCCATTTCATTGACGACTTGACATTTACACGGAACGGAAAAACCTTCAAACGGATCCCTGAAGTATTCGACTGCTGGTTTGAATCCGGATCCATGCCCTATGCGCAAAACCATTATCCCTATGATAATCGAGCGCTTTTTGAAGAGAACTTCCCAGCAGACTTTATCGCTGAAGGACTGGACCAGACGCGCGGGTGGTTCTATACGCTGACAGTGCTCTCGACAGCTCTATTTAACAAGCCGGCGTTTAAAAACGTGGTGGTCAACGGAATCGTCCTTGCTGAAGATGGCAACAAAATGTCCAAACGCCTGCAGAACTACCCCGACCCCATGGACGTCGTGCATAAGTACGGGGCAGATGCTATCAGGCTTTACATGATGCACAGCGGCGCTGTCAAAGGAGAAGACCTCCGCTTTCAGGAAAAGGGTGTTGAGCTGATCCTCAGACAGATCTTTATCCCGTTCTGGAATGCCTACAGCTTTTTTGTGACCTATGCGCGCATTTACGACTGGAAGCCTTCCGACAGTTATCCGCATCCCCAAGCTGTCATCGACCGCTGGATCCTTTCTATGGTGAACAAGCTCAATCATGATGTAGAAGAGGGAATGGACGATTACAATCTCAGCCGTGCTGTGGAGCCGTTTATCGGATTTATCGACCAGCTCACCAACTGGTACATCCGCCGTTCAAGGCGCCGTTTCTGGGCCGAAGAGGCGACACAGGATAGAGAAGAGGCTTTCCAGACACTTTATCAAGTGCTGTTAGCGCTGACCAAGATCGCCGCGCCTTTCGTTCCCTTTATCAGTGACGCGATCTACCGTAATTTGAGGCACCGGGATGATCCGGAATCTGTCCATTTATGTGACTATCCTCAGTATCATCCTGAAAGCCGCGATGAGAAGCTGGAAGCGGAGATGTTCGTCGTCCAGAAGACCGTGAGCCTGGGGCATGCCCTGCGTAAAGAGCACAAGGTAAAGGTGCGGCAGCCGCTCCCGGCTGTCCATGTCGCTTCCTCAAATCCTCAGGTGCTTGAGTTTCTGAGAGAGCAGCAGCATCTCGTGGCAGATGAGCTCAATGTAAAAGAGGTGGTGTTTTCAACCGATGAATCAGATTTTGTGCGGTTAAAGGCAAAGCCGAATTTCAAAACGCTTGGAAGGCGGCTGGGCAAGCTGATGAAACCTGCTCAGGAGGCGATCTCTAAGTTCACATCCACAGAGTTGGAGAAGCTACGGAACGGAGAGACTCTGCGCGTGACTCTTGAAGGCGAGGAAGTGGAATTGTCGCCAGAAGACGTAGAGGTGGACCGCGAGGTGCGTGAAGGTCTCATTGCCGCAAATGAAGGGGAGATTACGATCGCCCTTGATACAAATCTGAGTGAACCGCTCATTATTGAAGGTCTTGCAAGAGAGGTGGTCAATAAGATCAATTCGATGAGGCGTGATGGCGGTTTTGACGTATCAGACCGCATCCACGTGAAAATTGAGACGACCGATAAGGTGCGCACCTGTTTTGAGGTCCACGGCGATTATATCCGCAATGAAGTGCTTGCTTTGTCTGTTGATTTCCAGAAGTGTGAGGGGACTCAGTGGGACCTGAACGGAGAAGATGCCACAATCGAGATAGAGAAGGCAGAATGGAAATAAATCAAGGTTGTCAAAAAAGTTTTGATGCATATAGTTGCTAGGTAGAACACATGACATTTTTTTTAATGACACAAGACATAATGAGGTCGTATGGATACAGTAGCTGCTTCGGAAGCTAGGAATAAGCTTCAGGAAATGATCAAAGAGGCGGTGAATAATCGTCAGCAATATAAGATTACAGGGGACGAAGGCTCCGTTGTGTTGCTGCCGCAGGAAACATACGATAATATTCTTGTGACCCTCGAACTTCTATCCACACCGGGACTGCTTGACCAGATCAAGTTGCAGGAAGTGGAAGAGGAATTCAACAAAATCGAAGAGTTCCCAACAGCTTTCAACCATTAAAATGGCAGATCGGGGATCACATCTCGTTGTATGATTGCTTCCCACTCACTTTTCAATGATTGGCAATCTCTATCGATTTGAGTGATTTGTTGCCTATAGTTATTGAGCTCCGATTCTGTCGATTGGTTGCAGGCGATAAGGCTGTTGATCCCTGTAAGCTCGGATCGGAGAGATTTGTCCTTTTCGATAATCTGCAAGAGTTTGTTGCAGTTATCCGAAGTCATGAATCCATATCTGACCCAGGCTTTTGCGTTTCTTTTGAATCCTGACTGTTCCACAATCGTCCATCTTTCACCATTTTTTACAATGGTATACGCCGGACGCGGCATTTTTGCCCAAGTAGTTCTGATCTCTTCGCACACCTTTTTCGCTCCTTTTTCCTTTTGGTAAGAGCGTAAAGTAAACGGGTGCAGATAAAAGAGGGAAGTTAAACTTGCACCTGCACTTATAGGAGGTCCAAGTATGGTCAAGGCGAGTAGTCCACCAAACAAGGCGGCAGGAATAACATCAGCTGTCACTATTATTGCAGCCATTCCACCGGCTAAAATAGCAACTGCCAGTACTGCTAAAACAGCGATGGCGAGGGTTTTGATGATAAGGTCTCTTTTATAAGAGGGACTTTTCTCTTCCCACCTTTGTAAGGCTGGGGTAGAATTAGTAGTTGAATTTTGTATATTGTTCATTTAATTATTACCTTTTTAATAGTAAAGCAACAATTTTATATTATTTGTTATTTTTATTTTAGGGTATTATATACTACATAGGGGAGCATCATCTATTATGGGGTGTGTTGCCTAATTCCCTCTAAAGTGCTTTAGAAGGTTGAAAATCAAAA
>CAZWOB010000035.1:0-20788 GCA_964635295.1 uncultured bacterium | reverse complement strand
GCTGGGTTGTCTGTATGGAACTAAATTATCAAATGCGATAACCTTCATGGTTCCATGAAAGTCGTTGTTACAGAAAAGCCCTCAGTCGCTCGCGATCTTGCGGAACATCTAGGCGCAAAATCGCGCAGAGACGGTTACCTCGAAGGTAATGGATATCAGATCACTTGGGCCTTCGGCCATCTTGTCGGATTAAAAAAACCAGAGGAGTACGATTCCCACTGGAAAAAATGGTCGCTTGACACCCTCCCTATGCTTCCACAAAAGTTTGAGCTGATCGAGATCGGCGACCAAGGAGCCCAAAAACAGCTGGGTATCATTAAAAATCTGCTGGAAAAAGCAAACGAGATCATCTGCGCAACAGACGCCGGGCGGGAAGGTGAGCTGATCTTCCGCTACATCATGCAATGGTGCAGTTTGGAACAAAAACCTTTTAAACGTCTGTGGCTCAACTCCCTTACTCCTGAAGCGATCAAAACAGCCTTTGATAAGATAAAAACAGGAGACTGCTACCAGAACCTGTACCAGGCAGCCCGTTGCAGAAGCGAAGCGGACTGGATAGTGGGGCTCAATGGAACGCGCAATCTGACAATTCGTTATGGAAAAGGAACTCTTTGGAGCATGGGACGGGTCCAAACACCTGTCCTCGCAATGATTGCCGAACGGGACAACGAAATCCTGTTTTTCAAATCGGAGCCCTTCTGGGAATTGATGACAAAATACCGGGAGACAGCTTTCAAGCATTCAGGGAAACGGTTCCTGAAAAAAGAAGAGGGTCAAGCCCTTTTAGACACTCTTAAAGAATCGCCTTTGACGATCACTGGAGTAAAAAAGAAAAATGAAAGGCAGCTTCCCCCACAGCTCTTTGATCTGACAGAACTGCAAAGAGAGATGAACAAACGTTATGGAGTATCGGCCGCCGATACGCTTCAGGCTGCTCAAACGCTTTATGAAAGTAAACTGCTCACTTATCCTCGAACGGACTCCCAATACATCACAAAAGAAATGAAAAAAGATGTGATCAAAGCGTTGAAGGGCTTGCAGCCGCTCAAAGCGAAGGAAACCGAAGCGTTAGACTTCGGCAAGTTGAATTTCACCAAAAGGATCGTGGACGACTCTAAAGTGACCGATCACCATGCGATCATTCCAACAGGTCAACTCCCTAGACAGATACCCCCTGTTCAGGCTCAGGTATTTGAAATGGTTCACACCAGACTGCTCGCCGCCTTTTATCCTCCCTGTCTCAAAGAGGCCGCAACTGTTGACGCATCTGTGATGAACACAAATGGAAAAAAGATCCCCTTTTCTGCAAAAGGAACGGTGATCAAAGACCCTGGCTGGACTGTTCTCTATCCCAAGAAAGATGATAAAGCGCAGCAAATTCTTCCTGATTTCAAAAAGGATGAAACAGGGCCGCAGTCTCCTTATCTGAAAGAGGGTAAAACACAGCCGCCGAAGAGCTATACGGAGAACTCGCTTCTGGGAGCAATGGCGGCAGCTGGGAAACAAGTGGACGACCCCGAACAAAGAGAGCTCTTAAAAGATAAAGGGATCGGAACACCTGCAACACGTGCCGCAATTATCGAGACATTGATCTCCAGAGGATATCTCGTCAGAGAGAAAAAGAACCTGAAGTCGACCGACCGAGGAAGATATCTCATTTCCTTGATTCAGAACCCTTCCCTAAAATCTGCACAATTGACCGGTGAGTGGGAATCAAAACTGAAAGCGATAGAAATGGGGAAGCACTCTCCTGATGAATTTTTAACCAGTATCGAAGAATTCACAAGGGAAATTATTGATCAAAGCGATGCGAACCAGATAAATGAAAGCATGCTTGGAAATTGCCCGAAATGCAGCCAGAAGATGATTGAAGGAAAGCGCGGCTTTGGGTGCTCAGCATGGAAAAATGGATGCGATTATGTCCTTTGGAAAGAGCAGAATGGAATTCAACTGCGTAAAGAGCAGGCCCAGCGTCTCCTTCAGAAAGGTATATTATTGTCGCCTATCGGAAAGTCGATCTTCACTTTGACAAAGAATGGAGATGTTCAGATTTTAGAAACGAGCTCTTTATTCGAGTAGTGAGAGTAGATCTCCTTTCCGTTTAACTCGCGGATGCAAGCTCCCGTTTTACATGTACGGAGAACCGGACATCTTCTGGAAAACTGTCTGCCGTAAGGACATGCCCCTTGAAAGGAGCGGTGCCTCTCTCCAAAAGGCTTGTACTTTTGTGCGCTTGAGGCGCCAAAGATACTATAGGTGGGCACGCTAGTCGTCGCAGCAAGATGCAACGGCAGAGAGTCCATCGCGATCACCTCGTCCATTCGGTTCATAAGGTTTTGTAGAGTTGGGATCGGCAAACGGTCAATGAGCGAGCTATTGGCAACTTCAGCGTGCAACTTCAGAGCCATCTGCTTCTCTTGTTCACTCCCCCAAACAAGAAGAAAATGGGTATCAGGTATTTGTTTGAGAAATCGGACCAAAGCATGTTGCTCTACCTGCTTGTTCGGCCATGCGGACCCAGGGCATACCATGACCTTGCGGCATTCTGGCAAATTCAGACAGAGTTGATCGATGATCTTTTCCTGGTCCTTTTCAATGGAAAGGCAGACGCCAGAATCCTGGAACGTAGAGTCGTCGTTAAAATAGGACTGAGCTAAATGAAGGTTCTCCTGGCGGACATTAGCCTCAACGGGCGGGTCATACTGATGCGTTGTCACCCAAAGATTAGGTTTCTCAAAAACGAGCCTTTTACTATAGCCGACTTTATCAGGGCTGTTTGCCCAATAAGTCACGATGGCGGACTTTGAGTTTCCCTGCAGATCGAACACAACATCATACGGAACGCGTTTCAATTGCTTGCGGATTGAGTTGATTTCCTTCCAGCCGCGTCCCTTTCGCCATTTTTTAGTATCAATCGTGTGAACAGTATTCACATAGGGATGTGAGCTAACAAGTTCGGCGTAGGGTCTCTCCACTACCCAGTCAATGTCTGCGTCAGGGAATTTGTCATGAAGGTACGCCGCCACAGGAAAAGCGTGAATGATATCTCCCAAAGATGACGTTTTGACAATAAGAATCTTCATCTGCAAACCTGTTTGATCGCCTGCTTCATATCCGAAGGGATCGGGGCCTTGACTTTTACATACGTGTCAAGTACGGGGTGTGGAAAGTGGAGAGTGTAAGCGTGCAGCAATGTTCTTTTGACCTGAAAAGCGCAATTAAATTTTCTTGAGTACGTAAAATCCCCTAAAATCGGATGTCCCATTTGCATTGCGTGAACGCGCAGTTGATGCGTCCGACCGGTAATTGGCTGCATTTTTAAAAGAGAAGCCTCTTTGCCCCGTTTCTCAATCGACCAAAGCGTTTTCGCATGCTGTCCATTTTTTGGGGACACGCTCCCCCATTTATGGCTTCCAGACCCGGAAGATACCTTTCCGATAAAAGACTCCTCAACACCCTCTCTTTTCTTAGGAACTCCATCAACTACTGCTAGATAATGTTTTGAGATCTTTTTTTCTTTGAACAAATCGATCATACGAGTTTTCACTTTCAGGGATTTTGCAAACATCAGGCACCCTGTCGTGTCCTTATCAAGTCGATGAACGAGATAATAATCGGGAAATTGTTGGCTTAAGACTTTGGAATCTGAGGAAATTCCCTGAGGCTTGTTATAAATAAACAGATAATCATCTTCAAACAAGATCGCTTCTTTATCCTGAGGGGGGCTTTTTGACTGAGAAGCGTCCAGCACTTCGGTATCAAATTCTACACGATCGCCCTGATTGAGCAAATGACTATAAAACCTCTCTGTCACACCATTGACACGGGCATGATTGGATTCGATCGCTTTCTTGATCTTCCTAAGAGAGTGGCTTCCTTTTAACTCCTGGTGGATAAAATCAACGAGTTTAATGCCTGGTTCTGTAACAACTGATGTGATCATATAGATTAAATAGCCGGGAATTGTTCTAAAAAGCGCATATTGTTTTCAGTGAACAACCGGATATCGTTCACTCCATGCTTCAACATCGCTAATCTCTCAACGCCTAGTCCCCAGGCAAATCCTGTGAATTCTTCGGGGTCGATATTGCCGTTTTTCAACACTTCAGGATGGACCATGCCGGCACCGGCGACTTCCAACCACCCGGTATGCTTGCAGATGACGCACCCTTTTCCTTCACAGGCAAGACAATTGACATCGACTTCCATTCCAGGCTCGACGAAAGGAAAATAACTCGGCCTGTAACGGGTTTTGACTTCGTGATCAAACACTTTGGATAAAAATTCGTCGAGTGTAGACAAGAGATCGCCAAACGTCACTCCCCTGTCAATATATAACGCTTCAATCTGATGAAAAAACACGTGTGATCGCGCTGTAATCGCTTCATTCCGATATGTTTTCCCCGGAGCTATGATGCGGATTGGCGGCTCGTTAGCTTCCATCACCCGTGTTTGTACATTACTTGTATGAGACCTGAGCAAAACATCTTCGGTGATGTAAAATGTGTCCTGCATATCCCTTGCAGGATGGTCTTCCGGAAAGTTCAATGCTTCGTAGTTATAATAGTCGGTATCGATATCGGGACCGTATTGGACGGAAAACCCCATTCCGATGAGTATATCAATGATCTTATCGATCGATTGTGTGATGATGTGTTTACGACCGGGAAATCTGCGTCTTCCAGGAAGAGTGATATCCAAAGATTCTTTCTGAATCCTTCCATTCTCTTCTTCGACGATGATTGTCTGGTATTTTTTTGAAATCCGATCGGTGATCTCAACCTTGAGATCGTTGATGAGTTTTCCAAGTACAGGCCTTTCCTCCTTGGAAACATCTTTTAAGGCTTTCATCAAATCCTGAACCGGACCTTTGCGTCCCAGGTATTTGACCTTTAAATCCTCAAGATTGGCAGAAGAGCTAGCTAGTTCGATTTCGCTTTTGAAAGTTTCTTTTAGTGTCGTGATATCTGCTTGCATGACTTCTATTGGGGGTTGGAAAAAAAAAGCGCGGTACTATTCGTACCGCGCCAAAAGATTTACGCTAATGCTTCTTTAGCGCGACTGACGATTTGTCTAAAACCGTCCGGGTCGCTGATTGCCATATCGGCTAACACTTTTCTGTCTAGCTCACATCCGGACTTCTTCAAGCCATGAATGAGTTTACTATAAGATAACCCATGAATTTTTGATGCGGCAGAAAGTCTTGTGATCCAGAGTTTTCTGAAATCACGTTTCTTCTGCTTTCTGTGCACGTAGTTAAACGCTAGTGCACGCATCACGGCATCTTTAGTCATCTTGAGGTGATTCTTACGATCTCCCCAAAAACCCTTCGCTCGCTTTAAAAGCCTCTTTTTTCTACGACGTGTAGCTACAGCATTGGTTGTTCTAACCATTGCTAACCTCCACTATTATGAGACGCACATCAAGCGCTTATATGTCTTTAACTGGCTATCGCTGACTAGCGCCGGTTTGGCCAGTTGACGTTTACGCTTGGGCGTCTTCTTGGTCATAATGTGACGCAGGCCGGGTTTTCGCCTAAGCAATTTACCCTTTCCGGTCAGTTTGAATCTGGCCGCCACGGCCTTCTTGGTTTTCAATTTAGGCATGGCTTTCTCATCACTTCTTATTTTTATGTGGTGCCAACACCACTGTTAAAAAACGTCCGAACATTTTCATAGGCGTTTCGCAAACAGCTATTTCTTTTAGATCTTCAACAATCTTTTTGATCAGCCGTTCCCCAATGTCCTTGTGGGCCATTTCTCGCCCTCTGAACATGCAGGTGACTTTTACCTTGTTTCCTTTTTCGAGGAAATCTTTCGCATGTCTCATTTTTGTTTGAAGATCATGCTCATCAATATTCGGTTTTACCTTAACCTCTTTCACCTTTATTTGGTGAGAGGCCTTCTTACTTTCTTTTTCCCTTTTGGTTTGATCATATCGGAATTTTCCATAATCTATGATCTTGCAAACGGGAGGATTTGCGTTAGGCGCGATCTCTACGAGATCAAGCCCTTCATCTTCTGCCTTTTTCAAGGCATCTCTGGGATTCATTATCCCAACCTGCTCACCTGTGGAGCCGATAACTCTTACTTTAGGAGCGCGAATTTCACGGTTAATTCTCAAACTATTGCTTCTCTCCAGTTATTCACTAAACCAATTTTAATAAGGAATCTGTGTCTTCTCACTTTGTTTATGAAGTTCTTCCATAAACAGTTCGAAAGAGACAACACTCGTTTCATTTTCCTTAGAGCAGCACTTTACAGCAACTGCACGTTTTTCTCTTTCTTTTTTCCCTATGAAAACAACATAGGGTACTTTGCAACGATTAGCTGCATAAACCTTATCAGAGAGGGTACCTGGTCCGTTATCACAATTTACCCGATACCCTTTCTCGGTTATTTCTTTGGCAATCTCTTTAGCATAAGCATGATCCTCTGACTTAACAGGCAGGATTCTTACTTGCTCCGGAGCGAGCCAAAAAGGCAACTGACCTTTGGTCGACTCCAACAAGATCGCTACCATCCTTTCAAGAGACCCGAACAACGTACCGCATAACACGTAAGGATAGTTCGTATCAACGGCCTGATCGTCAACATTTTGACGAATTTCAACTTTCGGTCCTGGCCACTCCCTGCCTAACGCATCAATAAACCGCACTTCCAATGTCGGATACTTTAGCTGCGGACCGTCCCTGCTCTCAACTTCTATTCCACTCATTTCAAGAGCTTTAGATAGAATATCAGCGCTCAGATCCCTATTATTTCGACTACGACTGGATTTTACTTTATTGCGATAAAAAATCCATGTGCAATCAATGGGTATGATATTAACTGTTTTCTTAATGAAATGCAAGTAGGAATTCGTCAAACGTACCCCGTTTTCCTCATCCATCTCCCACCAGAATTCATCCGAAGTATAACAGGCAAGATCGAACAGCCCTCCCTCACCAGAAGGCCTGTCTTTCCGCGATTGTTGGCCAATCTCCGCAAATTGACGGGCAAAGCTGCAGCTTGCCGGCTTTGTGATTGGTGATCCTGTTCGCCCGATAATGGAAAATCCCAGCGCACGATGGAACGATTTCCACCATTGAGTCAAGCGCTCCCTGATCAGTTCGCCTCCAGGAGCCCAAAGACAACCTCCACTGTCAAGAAAGAAAAGCTCCATCTCCTGGCCGATTTCCGTGTGCGGCCTAAATGTATCAAAGTTTTTGAGGTAGGCCTTTAACTCTTTTTTTGTACTCCTGCAAACCCCATCAATTCTGACAATTCCCCCATCCTCTTGTTTATCAAGCTTAACAACACCTAAAGCCTTTGTACTAAACAGATGAGGTTTAGCACAAATGCCATAAAAATCATCCATTCTGATGAGCTCGACAAGATTGGAAGCGTATTGATCGATATCAGATGCCATTTTGTCCAATTGATGATGTTCGAACAATACAGCGGCATTTTCCCGCATCATTTCCACAGAGTCTATGGGCAAATCCTGTTGAATCGACCTTTGCATTTCCTCTTCAACCATCTTTAATGCCTGATCATCAAAGGGGTGCGTAAATGAACAGGTACAGAAAAACCCTTTTTTCGTTTCTCCAAATTGATGGATTCTTGCTTGGGAGAACAATGTTCTGATAGCCCGGGCTAAGAGAGTTGCAGCTGTCTGATGAAATTGTTTTGAAGATTGGTGCATGGTAAAAAAAAATGGGATATAGCTGACTCGAACAGCTGACCTCCACGATGTCAACGTGGCGCTCTAACCAACTGAGCTAATACCCCATCATTGTAAACTTACGAGCCAGAATAATACCAAAGGAGATGACATTTACGCAAATAGAAATGTTCATTTAAAATATTTACTTGTCTTTTAAGTTGTGAAGATTCATGTGAATAAGAAAGGGAGGTGCAATATGTTGCCTGCTCCTACCATCAAAAACCACTCTCCTGAGACGAGTCTATTTGACGCCCAGAATGCTTCTCCATCCCGTGAAAATGTGATCAACAATTCAGCTTTAAAACGTTTAAATCCTTACCAATCAGCTTTTAATGAAGCTTCCGCTGGAACCAGTAGAAAAAGACGACGCACCTATTACTCCTATACAGGAAACAACACCATTGCTCGACATAGCCAACACCCTCATGATGAGGGAATAAGACCGATTCACCCCGATTTTCAACAATGGCATCAAGTCATCAAAGATCATGCCTTTCGGCGTATGCAGATTTTTTATTATCAGCTTTTATTTTACTTTCATGAAGGGTGCCAGGTGGTTCAAGGTCGAACGATCTCACAACACGGGAGGTCAAGCTGCTCTTGCTGCAGCGCTGCCCACTCTGCAATATTGCCCAACCTAAAAGATGAAAAAGGACTATTGACCCAGGACCACTGCCTTTATCACAATATGAACTCAACGATTGAAATGCCGGATATCGTCAATCAATGTGATTGCGTGATTGAAAATCAAATGCGTTCGATTGCCTTAAACTACATTAACATTGTTTCACAAAAAGGGGTGCATCCATATAAAGCGTTGGAAGCATTTGCAGAAGAATTCTTCAATTTCTTTGATTCATGCAGGAAAGAAATTGAGTATCGTCTTGGAATGCTTGAAAGAATCGAACATCTCGAAGAAAGAATCACCAAACTTGAATCTCAGAATGTGACACAGCCATTAGCATGGATCCGGGAATATGCTAAGGCAGTATATGATTTAAAAGAGTGCCGCGATGCCTTTCAGGTACGTAAACAATATTCACTTCCTATCTCGTTAAAAAGATATGACCAAGCTAGACGAGACATATTTCTGAGTATATGGGGCTCTTGTCCAAACGACCGGAAGCATCTGGAAAACATCACGACACACAAACAGCTCTCCCAATACCTTCAAAAAAGAAAGGGTGTTCCAGCTCCGAAGGGAAGATCCCTTGTGCAAAAAAAGAAACAAGTGATGGAATACATCGCAAAATTTCATCCGATAGATATTTGGTTACGGTCAGATATAAACGCAAGCGAACTCCTTGAAAGAGTAAAGCCCGGTCTGCAACTGCTCACTCCGATCGATCATTCTGCCATACAGACCGCTCGTGAGCGGCTTAGAGATTCCAGCATCGTCCTGGAACTTCAGGCAAAAGGATCGGTTTGTCCCCCGTATAAATACCTTTCTGGTAAGAAAATTGATGGAGTAAGGCAGGCATACACGACGGCTCAGCTAATGAAACAAAAGATCATCCTTCAAAACGCAATTACTGAAGTTGTTGATTGAGAAAAAAAATATATATGTTAGAGGTAGGTTTATGAAGTTCAGAAAATTGATGACATTATCCGCTCTGTCTGTTCTCTTTTTCTCTTGTTCAGATCAGAGTACACAAGAAAAGCAAGATCAACGTGTCGAAGAGTTGCGTCAAGAAGGGAAGCAGCTGCAAGAATCCGTACAGGAGATGCAGCCAGAATTAGACGCCGAAGCGCAAAAAACGATTGACAAAGTTGAAGAACGGGTCAAGAATCAGGAATCTCCCTGATCATTCAATTCTTTCTTGATCACCTCAGCTATTGTGTTAGAAATTCCTGTTACTCCCGCGATCTCTTCAATCGTTGCCTCTTTAATTTTTTTCAGGCTCCCGAAATGCTTTAACAATGCTTTTTTCCTTGCGCTTCCAACTCCGGGAATGTCGTCAAGGATGCTTTTCACCAACGTTTGGCTACGTCTTTTGCGGTGGAACGTGATTGCCGTCCGATGGGCTTCATCGCGTATCTTTTGCAAGAAAAATAGAATCTGAGAATGCCGCCCCAATAAAATCGGATCTTTGACATTTGGAAGAAACACCTGATCAAGCGTCTGCCCTTTGTCATGCCTGCTTTCTTCTTTCGCCAGACTGATCACGTTGACTGAAATAATTTCCAGTTCTTCCAATACTTTAAGAGCGACGTTTAGATGTCCCTTCCCGCCATCAATCATTAAAAGATCCGGAAAATCGTTTTCTTCTTTTGCCCTTTTAAACCTTCTCATCAACGCCTCGCGCATCGCACCATAATCATCGATTTGATCTAGGGATTTGATCTTGTACTTACGATAGGCTGATGGATCTTTTTTACCTTCAACAAACGCTACTTTGGTCGCGACCGTTTCTTGACCTGAGATGGTTGAAATATCAAAACATTCGATACGTTTCGGATACCGCTCCAGGTGAAACTTATCCTGTATCTGCAAGAGGGTCCTTTCAATGATGGCCTCTCGGTCTTTATCTTTTTTGAACTCTGATTTAGCATTTAAAGATGCCATCTCAATCAACTTGCGTTTATCCCCCCGCTTGGGCGAAACAATCATGACTTTTCGTGAATTTTTTTCAGATAGATGCTCAGCTATCATTTCAAATGATGAAAGGTCTATAGGCACGATCACCTCGTTTGGCTTCTGAGGCATATCTGCATAATGTTGAAGAAGAAACGATTGTAAAAGCTCCTGATCATCTTGGGCGATCGAGTGAAAGTTGAATTTCTTCGATCCGGTTAACCGTCCCCCCCTGAACAACAAAAGCACAAGGCTTACCTCTTCCCCTTCACGGTACAATCCGAGAACGTCCGCATCTCCTCCCAAGGGTTTGTCAACGATTTGCCCTTCTACTGTTTTTTGAATCGATTGGATGATGCGATAGATCTCACCAGCCTTTTCATATTCCATCTGGGACGAATACTCTTCCATCGCAGATTGCAGCTCAAGAACCACTTCACGATCGCTTCCTCTTAAAAAACGTACCGTTTTATCAACCAGCTCATCATATTCTTCTTTTGTACAATAACCGACACATGGAGCCACACAACGCTTGATGTCATATAAAATACAAGGGCGAGTCCGCCGCGCAAATTCTTGATCCGAACATTGCCGCATGGGGAATATTTTGTGTAAAAGGTCAAGCGTTTGCCTTGCAGCGCCCGCATGGGTATAGGGGCCAAAGTAAGTGCCGTCTGATTTGGGTTTCCCCTTATATCTGACGAGATCAATCCGCGGCCATTGATGTTTTGTCAATTTGAGAGCAATGTAGCTTTTATCGTCTTTTAAGAGAGCATTGTATTTAGGCTGATACTTTTTGATCAGAGTATTTTCAAGGAGCAATGCCTCTTTTTCCGAGCTGACAACAACTGTATCGATCGATTCGACTTTCGATACAAGAAAAGGGATCATGAAACGGCCATCCCCTCCCCTGGAAAAATACTGCTTTATTCTTTGTTTGAGATTTTTGGCTTTACCGACATAGATAACCTTCCCACCTCTGTCTTTCATCAAATAGACGCCGGGTTTTGTTGGAAAAAACTTTAAGGCATCCGTTTCAAAGGGCATCGCTGATGATTAATCCAAAGATAAGGCAAAAGAAGGTTTTACTTCTTCTTTTTTGGTTAATGTCACAGATGAAAGGTCCATCATTAATTGGGGGTTCATTTCAACATAATGATTGTTCATTGACCAATCAATTCCTTTGAGAATTTGAGAAAGGAAAAGATCTTCGCCATTTTCGTTCAGAATTCCTTCTCCAAATGATTTTCCAACACTTCCGGATACAATCAGATGACGGACGTATTCTTCTTTCTCAAACTCCTTGATAAAGACTCCAATTCCCAAACCTAGCTCATAGCCCACTTCTTGAATAAAACTAATCGCGCTTTTATTACCCGATTTAGCTTTTTGCGTAGCTAGTTTGAGAATCTTTTTTTCTATTATCGGTCCAAGATCTTTATTGTCGTTGCAGGCTGCAAGTTCAATTTCACTAAAACATATATCGGAGCTCTCCTGACAACTGTTCAAATAGCCGTTAATCGCATTGGTATCATACCCCATCTCTCTTTGTAAACGAGTGACAAATTTCATTGCCAGACCAGGCCCTGCAAGTCTCTCGGAGAGACTGTGGGGTGTCATTTCCTCAACAATTCTTCCTCTTGTCAAAACTCCATAATAAAAATAGCGATGATGTACCGGATGATAAAGAATGTGATGGCCAATTTCCCCAATACGGTCTTGAAAACCGTTGACGCTATAAAGGACCTCGCCATTGGAAACAAGGCCGGAACCGATTCCTGTACCAATAGTTAAAAGCATCCCGTTGTTCAGATGCTCATTATGAAAATTGGCAATGGCAGCTGCATCCCCATCATTTAAGAAATAAATATCCAGCGAGTCCTTCGGGAGCCGTTGAGAAACTTTGTTCCTGATAATATCCGCAAGGGGAATCCCCCCGGCTTTCCGTTCCTCGGAGGTCAAGTCACTGAATTTGAAACCATCAATATTCGGACCGACGATCAACCCGTTTGGTTTCACAGGACCTGCCCAGGCAATTCCTACACCCTGAAGTTTGACTTGTCCGCCTGCCTTTGCCTGAAGTTCCTGGCTTGCTAAATGAATCTGATCAACAATCCGGTCGACAAGCCACTCTCTTTTGCTTAGGGAGTCGGCGATGCTTAATTTTTCATTTTCCCTTATGTTCTTTCTCCAAAGGTACTCTTCTAACTTAACAACTTCGTTTGAATCTTCATCGATCACTGTTGTTAAAATTTTCGATCCCCCAATACTTAAGTTAATATTGAAACCATCACTAGGCACAAATGCGTGTGTTTCACGGTTTGTGTCAGCCCTTACGATCGATCTGACGATCTGCTGGTCATTAACCGGCAGGCTTATCTTTTGAGATTCAGAAGGGTACTCGAAAATTAAAATCCCCTTTGGCGCCATAATATGCGTATGCATATCAGGGATTCCCAAGTACTGCTTTTGAACGAGCTTCAACCCAATCTCAGCAAAATAGTCCTCCCATTCTTCCATCGACTTGAACGTGCATGGAAGGGGGATATCTCTTGAGTTCTTCATCAAACGATTTCCCCACCAATCGAGGAAGCTTAAAATTTCTTTCTTCTTTGTATCAGAAAACGCAAGGAATCTTTCATCGAGCGAGTTGTTGATATCCTTTTCAGAAGGGTTTTCCGGGAAAGTGTCTTCAATCAGGATCAGACGTCCCCCCTCTCTTAAAACCTCCTTCAAATGGGTCACCAGCTTTAATCTTACATAAGGATCGATATGATGCAGCATTGTTGATAATATGACACTGTCCACAGTTCCTTTTTTGAGAGGCGTCCTCTCATCATCGGATTGCAATAAAAACTCAATTTTCGAATTCGAGGACTGTTGCTTTGCCATGTTAATATCGGTTACATAGGCTTTTTGCAAACTGGGGATCATGGAAGTCAATACTTCGACCAGTTTAGTGTCTTCGCCTCCAATATCGGCCAGGACCGAACCTTTAATATAGGGAACAAGCGAACGGGAAAACTTCCTGAATTTTGCCGATCGGGCTTCTTGATACGTTATGTAGAATTCTGAATAGGGGTCGGTTATATCTTGAAATTTTTCTTGAACAAGCTGCAATGCAAATTCCGGTTCATCAGAATAAGACGACAGGATATTCAGCATTGGACCAAGCCTGCCCGCTGGAAGCTTGGATATTTCCCAATATTTTTTTAAAAGATCCTCAACGAACATTCGCAGTTGTGGATCTCTTAAAATTGTTAATAATCGAGTATTTTGATCGGTTTTAACAATTGTTTCTTCAGCCATTAACACACTATAGTTGATCAAGAATGCTAGAAGTAAGGAGATCGTAATGATCAACTTTGCAACTCTTGCGTTCACATTTTTCCATTTTATGACGTACATACGCTTTATACCGATCATGTTTCAAAGTTAAGCTTCATAGTTTAGTCAACCAACCTCTAAACTTCTACCTGTCTGTAACATCCAACCCATTCGGGTCGAACTGTCTTGACGAAAACCTTAACTAATAGAAATTTGGAAGATATTTATACAATTTATGAGGAAAATACCATGCTGGATTTTCTCTTATGTGAAAGCACAGCGAACGCGGATCAAGAAGCGGACTTTGGAAGATTTGCAAGTACATGCGTCACACACACACGGCAGAATAAGATGGTACAAGATTCCTTTTAGATGTTGTAAATATCCTCTTAAGGCACCTCCTTGCCTGAAACCTAATGTTGATACATGACCGGTATAAGGGGTCAAATTATATTGTCGATGATCTTTTGAAGCTAGGAAAATGAACGTTTTACCTGATTAAAGATGACTAATCATCATCATCTCTTTCACCATACAGGTGGCTCTCCTCTTTCCTATTTGGATTGTCCGATGAATTCCGCCCATGTAGATAGCGGACCTTACGATTACTATCCTTCTGTTCATAAGGAAGGGAACTATGATCAATTGTTCTGCCGGAATGAGGGTTCTCCTGGTGAGTTTGGATATCCGTCTGTCTCACAGGATCGTTTCCTCGTCGACTAACTGAACTGTTGGTCTGACGATTTGCGCTTTGATTGAATTCCCCTCTCTGGTTTCCGGTTCCAGATCGATCAAAATCATCTTCCTCATCGTGATCATAAGATTCATTCAAACCGCTCCGGGGATATTTGCGGTTCCGAGGTTTATGGATCGGTGGTCGCTGCACTGGAGTCCCTCCCCACTGATGGCGGGGTTTCCATGGCCGATCTTCATTGACATTCGATTTTTGCCGGTCCGGATACGTTTGAACTGGAGGATAGGATTTAGAAGACTTTGGTGTCCAGGTTGGCCTCCGCACTGGAGGAGGTGGAGTAGAAGGGGAACTGTCCTGCGGCTTCCAAATTGGCGAGCCCCTATGAGAAGGAATGCGGGGTTTAAAGGGAATCCTTGGCTTATAATCTTCTCTAATGATTTCAACACCTGATAACGATTGCGGGTCAACGACAGGCTTCCTCACATTCGGCCTGACAGCGTTCGGATCAATCGGCAGCCGACGCCCTAGAGGTTTCAAGATATTTGTGGGGTCTATCGACACCGGCCTTGCAAGTTCCTGTATGCGCTTTAAGGACTTTTCATTGTCTGGAACAATGGGAAGATCACTTTCAGTCACCCTGTTCAATGCATGCAAAAAAGTCATGCGGGAAACAACCCCGTTCGGAGTAACGATCAATGGAGTATCGACATACGAAAACATCGAAAGAAGATCGGAAAGAGGTGCCGGTAAAATCCCGCTGATTTCTTTTGTCATCCAAAGAGGTTGCGGATAGCCAGGATGTGTATACCACCACCAAAGCGCCCAATGGTCATGCCATGTAAACCCCCACCAGGTATCCCATCCCCACCAAGGTGGATAGCAACAGAATCCCTGCCAGAACTGTTTATGATAATGATAATGATGATGGAGAAAACACAGATAGTCAGGATAATATAGGAGTAACTGCTTTACAAGTTTGTCGGGATTAAGAATTAGAATCGGTTCAAAAGCCACACGATAACGGTAGTCAGGATCAATCATGACCGATGCGTATGCTGTTCCCCTCTCCTCTATCGGCCAATCCCAATAGGCAGGGATATAGACATACCCACCAGGGCGCCAAACGTAATGGGCAGGAACAAGGACCCATTGAGGGTCGAATTCTTCCCAGTGCCCTGGAACCCATTGATACTTATGTTGATTGAACATAAAATACCAGTGTCCGTTCACCCAAAAGTAGTTGGAAGATGGAGGCGGGGCCATATTCTCATCGATGGGGTCTGGAGGCGGCATGCTGATAAAATCTGCGCTCTGCTCCGGTATTCGACTCCAATAACCCGGAACTCTGATCCAGTCGCCTTTATATTCTTTCCAGAAGCTTGGAATCCATTGATGTCCCGGGGGCGGACGTCGCCAAACACCGCTGACCCATACAAAATCATTAGCGTTGAGATCCCATTTCCAATACCCTGAGATCCACTCTGCCTGGATGTCCAATTGTTTGGGAATCCTCTCATTGATCAGTTCGGGAGGCTCGAATTCAACTGCATCAATTAGTAATTCTGCAGAGACAGGTGCGACAAACGCTTCATGTACCGGTCCATTTTCATAGGGTTGTATGGTTTGGGCCCCTGCTGTAAACCATGAAAAAACTGTCAATACCAACAGAGAGCTAAAACGATGAGTCATTGATAGAACCTCCGGCCAATCTCATAACACGCAATATATCATGAATCGAGGTTCATGTTGCAATATATTTTTACAGGAATTTGGTCGAATTAACGAAAGTTAACTTCTACCTTTCGTACTCTTTGCGTATCTGCCTGACGACAAAATCGGGAACTTGATATTTGATCGCGATCGCTCGATCGGCAAGAGAAAGATCGTCGATGATAAAAATTTCAGGAAGGACAAGATGGATGGCAAAATGCAACGCTTCTTTTTCATAGAAGTTTTTTAGATCGCCCCCTAAAGACTGGTGATAGATCACTTTGAGTTCAGGAATATCAGCAAGCTCATCCCGGTGCATGATCCAGTGGCCCAAAGCACGCGCCAACGTAAATTGCTGCACATCTGGATCATCCATCTCATTGAGGATAATTTGCTTCTTATCCATATCGATGAAACCTGCGATAATGATCTGCTCGGCGAATTCTGCAGAATAGACCGAAAAACCATCATTTACAAAAAATGATGCGATAGGAACAGGAAGCGTTGCCACGTGATTTGAGATAATCACCTGCTTTGCAGTCGCTTCAGCCCCTGGTAAATCAGCACTTGTTTTTTTCATATCTTATTATTATTATAATTTCTTTTCATTTAAAGAGTCAATGACTTATCGTGTTTAAACTAATTTTTATAAGAATTTTTATATTCTTTCTTTCTTTAACGAACGTCGCGTTTCCACAACTCAATGCCGACACCAGACAATCAAAACATGAGCTTGCGGTCGTCTGTATGTTCTATAATGAGGCTGAGTATCTTAAAGAGTGGATTGAGTTTCACAAACTCGTTGGTGTCGACCATTTCTACCTTTACAACAACAACAGCGATGACCACTACGAGGAAGTTCTTTCACCTTATATTCAGTCCGGTATTGTCGACCTGCTTAACTGGCCCTCCCCTCCACATCTACTATATACCAAATACCAATGCAACGCATACCGACATTGTATCAAAGAGCACAAACATCATGCAAAGTGGATGGCTTTTATTGACACTGATGAATTTATCGTCCCCCTTTGCCATTCGACAATTCCCGAATTTTTAAAGGAGTATGAGTCGTATGGCGGGGTCTTTGTCAATTGGCAATGCTACGGAACTTCCCATCTCCCCTATATCCCCGAAGAAAAACTGATGGTGGAATGCCTTACTTTAAAATATCCTTGGGACCATGATAAGAACTGCTTCTACAAGACCATTGCGCAGCCCTCAAAGATAAAAGATTACTATATTCATGGCGGCTCGTATAAAAAAGGGAGCTATGCAGTCACGCCAAGTTTTAAAAAAGGACCGCCAAAGTTTCCGGATATCGAAAGAATCCGCATCAACCACTATTGGACAAGAGCTGAGGATTTTTTCTTCAATGTCAAGATTCCACGAGTGGAGGAATACAGTAAAAGGACGATTACCCAAGAAGAGATCGATGAAATTTTAATCAACTCCAATTCTGTTGAAGATCTTACCATCTATCCTTTTCTCCCTAATTTAAAAGAGGCGATGGGATATGAGTAATCCGTTAAAAATGATCGATGAAGACCCCTGGTACAAAGAAGGCCTTTCCTTTGAATGCACTGGCTGCGGCAACTGCTGCACAGGGTCTCCTGGCTATGTCTGGGTAACAGAGGAAGAGATCGAAGAGATCGCTGGATTCTTGGGTCTGCCTGTTTCCGAAATACGCAAACGCTACCTGAGACAGAAACATGGCAGGTTTGCATTAATCGAGTTAAAGTATAAAAACTACGACTGCATTTTTCTCAAAGACAACAAATGTTCGATCTACCCCGTTAGACCGACCCAGTGCCGCACCTATCCTTGGTGGGTATCCAATCTTTCTTCCAGGGAAGCATGGGAAAAAGCGTCACAAACGTGTGAGGGAATGCGTTGCGGCGCCCCTAAGGTTTCAAAAGAAGAGATTGAAGACGGGCTTTCAGCTTCTAATATTTAAGCAGGCCTTCACTCTTCCAAATTTCCCGTTTGGGACAATAGCACTGCGACAGGTCTTGTCTGCGAAAAACTCGCTAAGATAATACTGATGATCATAAGGATCGGAACGCAGAGGAACATTCCTGTTATCCCCCAGATCATCCCGCCTACCGTTAATGAGACCAGGATCACAAGGCCGCTCAGATTGAACTGTTTCCCCATCACCCGTGGCTCAACAATGTTTCCGATAATGAACTGCATAGAAATCAGCCCGGCTGTAATAATAGCGAACGGCCAAATGGACTCGAACTGCAGAATCGTCAATAAACAAGGAAACACCGTTGCGACAATCGAACCGATCGTTGGAATATAATTTAAGAAAAAAATCAACAACGCCCAAAATTCAGCAAAGTCCACACCGACAGCAACCATAAGCCCATAACTTAATGTTGCCGTTAATATGCTGAGAAGAGTTTTCAAACGCAGGTAGGCCTGTGTCTTTTTAGCTACTTTGGAGACGATCATCTCCGCAGACTCCAATCCTCTCTGGGTCTGAAAAAGCGCCTGCATCTTATCGTGAAAATAATGGTATTCAAACATGATGAAAATGACATAGAGAGTAATCATCCCCATGCTGCTCGCCACATCTCGAATCATGAACGCGATACTGCCAACAACCGATCCGAAATTGAATTCACCGAAAATATCTTTCAGGTTCGGTTCAGGAAGATGAAATTTTTCAAAAACCGCATCAATTAATGTCTCAAACTTCTGCTGATATGAAGGTGCGAGCTCGATCAGACTCTGGACATTACCAGTCACAATTGTTGACACGACATAAAAAAACAGGACAATCCCTAAAATAGCCAGAATGTAAGCAAAAAACATCGGAACACGGATCATTTTTTTGACCCATTCTGCAATAGCAATAATGAAATATGAGATGATCAACGCGATCAGAAACGGGATAAAGAACGACTGCCCGGCAATCATAATATTGCCGATCATATATACCAAAAGAAATGACAGGGTAAATCCGATAAGCCCATTCATATTCAGTTCGGCACCCTCGCTGTCTTACCTTTGGCAAGCATAATGAGCTCTGAGACCCTGGCTTTAACATGTTCTCCAGCCTTCTCGTCGAGCATCATCAACCGCACCCTTCTCAACAGTACATCTTCTTCGTTGATTGCCATTTCCTGTTGTACAGCCCAAACCACTTCCGCCTCAATATAGGGGTAGTCTGGATGCAGCCTTTTCTTCAGTCCATTCCGAGAAGCAAGTGTTGCCACATCGACACATTTTGTCCCGTAAGCCCGATACAGGTGTTCCTGAACATCACCATCGAAATCGTCTAACTGATCGAACATACCCTCCCATGGAACCTCTCCACCGACAACAGGCGTAAAAGCTGTCTGACATTCGTGCTTTGGAAGTTCACCGTCCTGGATCATGCGATCGACCAACTTCTCACCCATTTTCCTATAGGAGGTCCATTTTCCTCCCATGATGGAATAAAGACCGGACGCACTTTTTTCAATTGTGAAATCCCTCGACAGTTTTGCTGTCTTGCTTGAGTTTTTTTCAGATACAAGTGGACGTATCCCTGACCACTTTGCCAACACATCCGAAGGAGCGACTTCCAGGCCCAAATATTTCTTCAGATGCTCTATAAGGTATTCAACTTCCTCATCAGATGTTTGTGGGTCACGTTGAATATCCACCGGCAGATCGGTCGTTCCAACAAGCGTTTGATTTTCCCAGGGAAGAAGAAACAACACGCGGCCGTCAGAAGTTTTTGGGATCAGCAATCCGGTCGACTTTGGCGCGTAGGATTTATTCAATACAATGTGTGTGCCTATACTCCCCACCATCATCTTTGACAGCGAAGGATTGTCCATTCTTCTGATCTTATCAGCAAAAGGCCCTGTCGCATTCACAAAAACTTTAGCCTTGATAACCCAAGAATCATCATCAACCTGATCTTCAACTAAAGCTCCTGTCAACTTGCCGTCCAAATGCTGAAAATCGACCACTTTGACGTAGTTTGCCGCAACACCTCCTTCATGGATGGTGGATACGGCTAAACTGACATTCAAACGGGCATCATCAAACTGCCCGTCGAAATACATAATTGCGCCTTTTAACTGATCAGCGTTAATTGCTGGAAAATATTTCTCAACTTCTTCTTTTGAAATGAACCGGCTTTTTCCAATTGTGTGGCTCCAGGACAAAAGGTCATAAACCTTGATGCCCATCCAATAATATCCAGCCTGGAACCAGCTTGAAACAGGAATTAAAATGGGAAGCGGCCGTGATAAATGCGGGGCGATCTTGAGGACTGTCGACCGTTCTTTCAGCCCGCTTTTCACAAGGCTGAATTGACTGAAATCAAACTCTTTAAATGCTTTTTCTAAATATCTGACGCCTCCGTGAAGGAGTTTTGTCGATCGGCTGGATGTCTGCCCGGCAAAGTCCCCTGAATCGATCAAAGCAACTTTATATCCACGCAGTGCAGCATCGAAGGCGATGCCGGATCCTGTTGCTCCCCCGCCAATGACGACAAGATCGAATGTCTCTTTCTTTAATCGATCGAGTTGTTGATTTCGATCAATGTTCATGAGCTAATCAGCTCCTGAAACTGAAGCAACCCCAAATAAGAGATATGCAAAAAAACGCAAAAACATAGTTAATCCGAAAAATATTTTAAATGACAACATTGCGATTTTTCCGTATTGCAGTCAATATATTAATTAAAGTATCTGTTATACCGATCATGTTTCAAAATTATGTTTTCAGACGAGGAGGTGCCCGGAATTTCTATCAGACATGGTCGGCGA
>CAZWOB010000034.1:0-22348 GCA_964635295.1 uncultured bacterium | reverse complement strand
CCAGAGAAAAATCTGTCACAATCTAAACTTCATTTACTTTGTAGACACCCTCTAAACCCAGGTGCTCATTTTCCTGATGAACCATCATTCCATATTCATTGAGACCGTTGCATCATTCATTATGATCGCTTTTTATTCCATTTACCGCGACAAGCTGCTTGACGCAAATCTCCTACTCTCTGGAGTATGCAAATTTGCAAAAAAACATCGACACCCAGCAAATCGCTCTAGAAATCGATTGATGCTTAATTTTGCAACGATCTCAGATTGAATCCAGACTTTTCAAAAAAATCCCTCGTAGGTTAAAAGAGTATATTATTACTTTAGCGTTGGCTAAATGGAGGACACATGCGACAGCTCACGATCATTTTGGGAATTTTATTAGCAGTCATCGCGATCATCATCGGGATACAGATGATGCCCACATCTGAAGAAACGGTGCAAAAACCCCGCGTTAGCGCCGAGCAACAGGAAAAAGATTACAAAACCGCCCAAGAGCTTCTGGCAAACCAGGAACCGGAAGAAGCTCTTGAAATTATCCATCAATACAAAACGGAAATGGAATCACAGTCCCCGCAAGGCTTGAAATGGATGGAACTTTTTATTCAGGGGTCTATCGACACAAGGGATGTCAAACAACTCGTGGTACTGTATGAATTCTTCCCTGAGATTTTCAAAGAGCATGAAGACGCTTCCCTTCTAGTCGCCGACGCCTACATCAATGGGAATGACACAAAAAACTATCAAAAAATCCGTTCTTTGTGGACAGACAGAGAAACAAAAGTCGCTCCTTGGTTCCTGTTGGACGTCGACCAAATGCTGCTTGAAGGCAAGCGGCATGAAGCGGTTGAAAAACTGAAGTCCCGGACATTCAACAACAAAGCCGATATCGGCCGCCTGGTACGTCTGGCACTTCTCTACGGGAACGAAGATCCGAAAAGAGCTTGGGCCTACCTCGCCGAAGCCTACGGAAAAGACCCCCTGAATCCAGACGTCAGGTCCTATCGGGCAAGACTTCTCGAGTCTGTGGGCAAAAACACAATGGCCCACCAGGAATATCAAGCCGCTGCTAAAATCAGCCCTTCGAATTTATTTCTTAAAGACCAGCTTGCCGACTTTTACCTCAGGCATCGTCAATACGCCATGGCCCTCGACCTGATGGAGATGAACCTAGCTCCTCCCTCACTTGGAAGCATCTGGGTAAAAACCCTTTTCTGGAACAAGGTGACTACTCCCCTCGACTTTGACTGGGAAGACAATCCAATCCCCGACGGCGATTTAAATCCTATGATCCGCTACCTGATCAGCCTCGGGAAAGACCAGTTTTGGGACGCAAAAACTTTTGCCCGAGTCTCCAATGCGAACTTTTATCTCAAAACACGCCAGGAAACCTTTTGGCTGCGTCTGATCCAGCTGCTGGAAGACAAGAACATAGCTGAAGCTGAAAAGCTCCTCAGATACAACCCGTTCTCGACCACTTCATGGTACCCTCAACTGGAAGTCGCCTTGAAAAGGGTGATGAATTACAAAAATAACAATACTCTGAAATTAGATGCGGCTCAAATGCCTCCTGAAGAACTCCTTCAACGGCTTCCTGAGACTGCCGACCCGAAATTCTTTATAGAACTGGAACAGCTTGCCGAATCGGGCGAAGAAGTCCCCGAGCCGCTCCACAATCTGCTGATGGGAAAAGAAGCTTACACCGCTGTATTCCTGGCTGCAGGCTGGACTGAAGCGGGACTGGCCCTGCACGTACTGCCGATCATCCCCGACGACTATCCCGATTGGCTGGCATTTGCAATCACGCAAGCGCTTTATCACAATCGCACAAATCTGGAAGCCACCGAATTCGCCGCTCTGCAGAAAAAAACTCCACAACTTCAGCTCTTGATGGCAGAGATCACCATTGCTGGAGGAGATCGAGAGGGTGCGCTGAAAGAGCTGCTGCCGCTTGCGAAACAGGACAACGAGATCGGCTACCGCGCCGCATGGCTTGCAAGCCTGCTTTATATTGAAAAGCATGAGTTCCAGAACGCACGCACAGTGATCACTTCACAACCTCGCCTCGCCCAAGATATCCTGGGACAAGAAACCTTGGCCAGGATTGCACATCTCGAAGGCAATCAAGAACTTGCCGACAGGCTTTACAGGTCGATTGAGAAGAAGTCTCCCGAAGCGCGCTCCTATCTCGCCCGCAAAGCTTTTCAGGAAGAAGACTGGGACCGTGCAAGAGAACTGACCGAACAGTTGATCATCGATTATCCCGAAAACCCGACATTGCGGGATAATCTGCAGAAGATCATCGAGAAACAAGGACAGTCTCAACAAGAACAAGCGAACTAATGAAGAAGTCCGATTACGGATTGTTAACCCTGCTGGCACTGCTGGCAGGGTTTATCTGGTTACGCGATCTTGAATGGGTGTCCACGTTCGACGACACTGTTCCGATCCTTATCGTCCTTCCTCTATTTTTCTGGATCGGGTCTCCATGGGCCCTAAAAGAGGAACACGGGTCACTTTCCCCAAAAATAATTGCGATCGCCATCGCCTGTTTCTTATTAGGCATCATTCTCAACCTGACCATTTTGCTCAGTGTCAGCTGGACGCTGATCTTGTGGGCCTGGCTTTCCGTCCGTGTGGTTCCAACTGCCGAGCGCTCGCTACCTAAGCTGATGACTTTAACGTTGATGGCGTTTCCCTGGGTCTCATTGGACGCTGATCGACTTGGCTGGTGGTTCAGGATATCAGGCGCGTGGGTGGCGGCCCAATGTTTCCAACTCCTCGGCTATGATGTGTTTTATGAAGGGACAATGGTGACGATCGATGGGCTTCCGATTTCGGTCGAAGCGGCTTGTGCCGGCCTCAACACACTGCAATCGATGTTGATCGCCGGAACCCTGGTCGCTTATCTTCTGCTCAAAGACACTCCCCGGTTCTGGTGGAACATTCCGTTGCTTTTCGTCGTTTCATGGCTTGGAAATACGATGCGGATCATCATGCTTTCCGCTGCCGCACTGATCAAAGGGCCAGAATTTGCCCTCGGCGCTTTCCACACTTGGGGAGGAATGGCGATTTTACTGTTCACCTTTGTCGTTTGCTGGCTTCTCTTTTCCCTTCAGGTTCCCAGGAAGTCTGAAAAATAAGACAGATAATCAAATATCAAACACCCGTTCGCTCTGCTCACTCAAGACTCAAAGCCGCAAAGTTTCAGATTTTTGTAGATTCTTTGTGACTTTGAGTCTTGAGTGAGCAGAGCGAACGGGTGTTTAATCTTCTGTTATAGATGAATGACCTTCATCATCACAACTAAATGGATTACGGTACAACCCCAATTTCTGTTTTAACAGCAAATAGAGCACCGGCGGTTGATGAACAAGATAGCGATGCCATCTTTGTCTGGGCTCTTTGACAAGCCGGTACAGCCACTCCAGTCCATTGTCGACAATAAATGGCGGCGGCCGTTTCAACGTTTCCGCCTCATAATCAATCGTCCCTCCTAATGGAAGGAATGTGTGCACGTTCTTAAATAAACTGCGATGTTTGACGAGGAATTTTTCCTGCCTCCCCGCCCCCAGACCTACGAGAAGGACTGTCGCCCCCGACTGATTGATCAGGTCCACCATCTTTTGAAGCTCGTCGGGACTTTGATCAAAATCAAAAGGTGGAGAATAAGCTCCGACAATCATCTCTCTGCCCACTTTCCGGTTGATGTTCTTCTGAGCGATCTCGGCAATTCCTGGCATCCCTCCGCAAAGGAAGACAGTGATCGCCTCATCATCTTTGTATTTTTGGTAATAAAGAGGAAAAAAATCCGACCCGGACACCCGCTCTTTCAGAGGGGTTCCCAAGAACTTAGACGCCTTATAAAGGATATGGCTGTCGCATGTGATCACATCGAACGCGTCCAGAATTTCATAAAATTCCCTGTCCTTCTGCAGTTTCATGATCATATCGACGTGCAGGGTCATCAGCATCCCTTTGTCAAAGGTTTGCAGAAGCTCCTCCATCGTGATGTTGTCAACCGCTACGTTAAGCAGCTGGACTTTTTCTCTTCCCATAGTCTCTTGGTTTCCAAAATATTTTTCTCAGAAGACGCCCCGAACATCAACGAATCGACATTTGGAAGGTTCATGACATATTCCAAAGCTTCACGAGGGGGGATCGCTCCGGCGGCCATCACGGACATGGCCATCGCCTGGAACGGTTTTTCTCTCAAAGCCTGTTCATATGACTCTCGATCAGGGTTCATTTGAAACCCCATTTGATTGATGGCTGAACAAACGATAGGGTTTTCAATTCCATTGTCCAAAAGAAAATTCACCAGCCGAGGCATATTCAACGTGATAAATCCGGGCTTGGCGTGATAGGTCTCCTCCACATACGTCGAAAACGCTTGAAAGAACTCCGGAATTTCAAAACCAAGGATCAGATCGGTGACGATATTCTGCAAGAAAACGACTCTCACATTAAGATCTCGAAACATTTTCATCTCGGCATCGACCAACAGTCTCATCACTTCGATCGGATCTTGAGTAAGGACCGCCTTGCCTCCTCGGGCGATTGTTCCGACCACTTGAGCTGCCGTCCGGTCAGTGAACACGACATCGCTGATTGCGCCGAATATCCCTTTTTCATTGACCAGATGCGCATATTTTTGTGCGTAGGGAAGCCCGGGATAAAAACGGATGTCCGGATAGCGGGAACTGTTTTGACGGAAATGATTGCAAAGCGCGGCAACCCGATCGTGGGTCGTAAAAGAAAACGCATGAATCCCGGCGTCATAGGCAATTTGAATAACTTTGATGATCTCTTCATTGTTTTGAAATCGCCGCAGCCGTTCCATTCCCCTCTCTTCCGACATGTGGCTGACGCCGAAAAACTGATTGTCGCCAAAGATCAGCGGGTCTAACATCTCACACCCTCCTCTCGTATCATATCCATGACACGGTCTGTGCGGGAGGCATCCTCGAAAGTACAGCGAGTGTTGGGATTTTTGTTTTTGACAGCATCAATAAAGTGATCGAGCTGTTCGGTGAACTCAGGGCCTCTGACAATAAAGCGCGCCCCTTTTTCAAGCTCCGGAAGATAACGGACGTTCCACCCTTTTTCAAACCGCCCACGAGGATCATCTTCCCGCAAATAGAGCCTGAACTCCTGCCTGTCGACGATTACTTTCCCTTTTTCGCCAAGAATCTCGATCCGATTGTATGGACGGCGGTAGCTCTCATCACTCCAGTTGACGGATATAGATCCTACAATTCCATCATGATGAACGAGTTGCGTGAAGAAAGCGTCCTCAACCTCGGCAGAATAGATGGACTTAAGTAAGCTTCCTCTCACTTCTGATACGGCGCCAAAAAAATAGTCTGACAGGTCGAGACAATGGGACCCAAAATCCATCATGCACCCGCCCCCCATTTTCTTTTTCGCCCTCCAGCTCACCTTGGATGGTTTTAAAACGGTCCGGCCGTACATCTCATTTTTATAATGGGAGACCGCCCCGATCACCCCATCGTCCAGGATCTGTTTAACAGCGTTAAAAACAGAATGAAAGCGGAGGAAATAGCCAACCTGGCTCACTAAGCCGGCATTCTCGGCAACCTTGACAAGTTCCGTGCCCTCGGACAATGACAGAGAAAAAGGCTTTTCCATGAACACATGAGTCCCCTGCTCTGCAGCCGCCTCTCCTATTTCGATATGCGAGGCTGTCGGTGTGCAGACGATGGCGAAATCCGGACGGGCAGCGCTGAACAGCTTGCGATAGTCGGTAAACGTTTCAATCTCTTTGAACTTCTTCAGTCCATTGAGGAGTGCTTTTTGCGGATCGCATACAGCGGTTAAACGCACGTCGGGGTGTGTATTCAGGATGGAATAATGGGTGATACCCATTCTTCCAAGTCCAATCAGGCATCCGGTCAACATTCCTTACTAAATAACTGTAAATAATGATTTTAGTCAATTTCTTAAAAAAATCAGTCGCACAATAAAATTATAAATAGATTTTTATTCCAAAAATAAATATTAATTGTCTCTATCAATTTGACTGAGGACAAATCTATGAAAGCCCTGAAATCATTTATTATCTTTCTATTTATCACCACCTTACAGCCTGCGATCGGCAACGAGTGCGGAGGATGTTTAGGAGACCCGCTATATTCTTATCAAAAACCTTGTGGTTTTTACGTCGAATTAACAGGTGCTTGGGTAGTTCCATCAGAGACAGGCCTGGGGACGTTTACTGACAGCTGGGAATACCAAAATAGTGATGGCAGCACAACGGCGTTAAGCAAACCGTCAAAAGCCGACTACAAAGGAGCTTGGGGAATAAAGTTAGGCTATGACTTCAATTGCTCTGCATCTAATGTAGAAATTGAATACTTCCATTTGCACAACTCGAAGCACAATTTCAATGACACTTCCGATAACCCGATCGGTTTTGGAAGCGCGTTTTTTAACCTGTATGTTCCGATCAATCCTGAAGATATTTTTATCAGCGACGCGGACTTGGATTACACGCTTGACAAAGTCGATGTTACATTCGGACATTGGTTTGCAACTGATAGATGCAAACTTCTGATCCATCCTTCGGTCGGTCTGCGTTATATCAACCTTGAACACGATCTTACATTCTTAATTGGTCATGTAAGAAGCTGCTATCATGGCATTGGCCCTATGATCGGGCTTGATGGAGAATATAAATTATGCGGCGGCTTCTCGTTTACCAGCCGCTTCGACGCGTCTGTGCTAATGGGATCTGTAAAAGCCGATTCCCGACTGGCTTTCGCCGCGACAAATCTTTATGAGTCGCCCTCTACCGACAGGATTGTCTATACTTTCGGCGGCAGCCTTGGTGTCGCTTACGATTGGTGCATCTGCAACAATTCAGCATTAAGGCTCGAATTGGGATATACAGTGGAAAACTACATCGGACCATTTGATATCATCACCGCTTATACAGACCCAGAGCCTCGCATAGAGAAATTGCTGACCACCAATTTCGGATATTCCGGCCCTTTTATCAGCCTGAGATGGCATCTATAAATGCTCCCCCATTGAGCGGCATCTATTGCCGCTCAATCAATTCTAAAAATCTCTCTAGAATAGGTTAGACAAAAAAAATGAAGCCGTCTATTTTCCTATGCGATCATGCAAATCATCAATTGCTACTGTAATCCTTTTTTGAACCATTTTCGTGAATCCATTAAAGACTTTCGTTCATTATCCCTGGTAAAAAAAGTGGTTGCCGTTGCAACTACTGTCTTCGGAGCATTTTTCACATTCTATTTGTTGGGAATTGGCGGCGTTGCTTTATTCCAGCTAAGCGTCAAGTGGCTGCAAACAGATCAATGTCAAAGAGAAGAATTTTCCATAACTACATACAGCTCTCTTCAAAGACGAAAAAAAAGAATTGCTGAGCTGGTCAGGCTCATGCATCAACATCCTGAAGAGTTGAGAAGAGAAGCGGGGCAACAAGGATATACAATTCTATCACCGGAAAACAGTACGAAATTCACAGGGAAGGGATTCCTTGACCTCGGGAGCGAAATCTATAAGGGCGGCTATGTCAACGGATGCTTTCATGGAAATGGGGTCTACATCCGACCTTTTGACGACCCGCCATCGGTCTATCAGGGGAATTTTTCTAATGGCAGGATAAGCGGGAAGGGCCTGGAAGCCATGGACGACGGCTGTTGGTATGAAGGAGAATATGACAACGCCATGTACACTAACGGAACCTACAGAGACTCGGAACATCGAGCCTTGTACTCAGGGGCACTCCATCTGTTTAATGGAATCACCCACATCTATTGGGATTCAGGAGACCTTTTCGCAGGGACCGGTTCCTTGTCTTCGATCAGTACCCCGGACTTTTTCTATGGTGAAGGCAAGCTCAAGCTTAAATCCGGAAAAACCTTTGAAGGAATGATCAAAATCACTTTTGAACCTTCAGGATTTACTTTTGTAGGAACTGGTAGCATGACTTTTGAAGATGGCAGTGAAAACCAAGTCAGCCAATACAATGAACAAGTTTTGTTCTAACCGATGCTGACCAGCTGGTCTTCATTCCAGGTATAACCTCTCGAACAGCGTGTGCAGATCATCTGATCTTCCGGAGGGGCGTCGAAGTCCACAATTTTAATCCCGCACACACAAACATAACCGACTAAACGGGCGGGATTGCCCACCATCAAACCCTGACGGGGGACATTGCGCGTCACAACCGATCCCATACCGATCAATGCGTACTGCGAGATCGTTATCCCAGGGCCGATCGACGCGTTGGCACCAATCGTTGCTCCCTGACGAACACGGGTCATCATCGTCTCGGCTGTCGGTCCCGACGGCTGGAGATCTGTCAACTCCACATTCATCGATCGGGGATAGGCATCGTTTGAAAAGACAACACCGGAAGAGACCATGCACTGATCCTCAATCGTCACTCCATAGGGGATATACACCATTGCATTGATCTTCACATAGTTTCCGACGATCACACCGTTGCTCAAATAACTTTTCTCGCCGATGATCGAATGGTGGCCGATCTTCGTTCCACTGCGGATATGGGCGTGGTCCCATATGATCGTTTCTTCTCCGATCTGGACATTATCCCCGACGATCGCTGTTGGATGGATTTTAGACGTGTTCATCTCATCACCTTAATCGCCACCATGATTTTCCAGCCACTTATTTTCCTGTTTTTTATCCGTTATTTTTGTCGCCCGACGCTTCCCGAGAAATAAACTCTTCCATTGATAAGCGCGTAGGAAACGGCGGAATGCAGGATCGTCATAACGTGGAGTTTTTTTCCACCATGCCTGAAGATAGCCCAGGAACATGCTGACACCCCCAATGACAAACGGGCGAAACGCCATCCGATAGAGCGAACTGGCCAACATATACACTGGCCCTGTCCCCATAAAATACTGTCCAAATCCATGCCTCATCCTTCCGGTGACAATCCCCTGCTGACTGGATCCCATGGGGCGGAGATGGAGAAACCGAAGCGCAGGCTCGTCCCAACTCGCCGCCTGCCATCCCAACATCCGGCAGCGATGACAGTCGATCCCGTCCCACATCACTTCAGGAACAAATCCACCTATCTCCCGGAAACACTCAGTCTTGAACAATTTGGTCATCCCTTGAGACATTTCATCGCCGCATCCTTCACTGATCCAGTTGCCCTTGCTATCCTCATAGTAGGCTTTTCCACTGCATGTCCCAAGCCTTGGGTTCGCCTCCATCCTTTCAATCAGCAGCTCAAAATATTGATCGGGAAGCTCCAGATCGAGATCAAGTTTGCACACGTAATCATAGGATTCCCAATCCTCGCTCTCCAACCCTTGATCAAACGCCTCGACAACACCTGGACCGACGCGTCTGCTTCCACGGTCTTCCTTTTTGACAATTTTGATGAACGGATGTTTGTTTGCGTAGTCCTCAAGAATCTCGGATGTTCCATCTGTCGACCCATCGTCGACGATCACCCATTTAGCTGGAAGAAGCGTTTGCCGCAGGATGCTATCCAAGCTGCGGCGTAAACACTTCACCTCGTTCCGACAAGGAGAGATGAACAACAATTTGGGTTTTGAAATATGGGAAATATTCCCTTCAAATCGACTGGCCAATTTCTCGGTGTTCTTCTGTAGATCGAATGTCGTGCCCACCTTTTTCCTCCCCTCCTCTGCCAACGATTTGTTCAGCCCGACATCCTCTAATACCCTGCCGATCGCTCCCGCAAATTGTTTGGGATTTTTAGGGTTGACCAGAAGACCGTTTTTCCCATCGTCAATCAACTCCCGTATCGTCGGCAGGTCGCCGGAGATCACAGGAACAGAGCCTGCCATCGCCTCCATCAAGACAAGCGGGATCCCGTCCCGGTCCCCTTCGGGATCGACAATGCAGGGCAGAACAAACAGCTCGGCCTTTGAGATTGCGCTCAATATCTCCTGATGAGACCTTGCTCCCATCAGTTCCACATAGCCTCCCAGACCCTGTTTTTCAATTAACCTCTCCAGTTCCGCCCTTTGGGGGCCCTCTCCGATGATCCGGCAATGGAAGTCCTTCCCTTGTGATCGAAGTGCGCTGAGAGCTTCTATCAGATAGCGAAATCCCTTTTTAGGTACCAATCGGCCAACTGAAAAGATACTCCCTTTTTCCGGGGCTGGGCTTTGCGTTTGGGTGAGGTCGACGCCGCAATAGATAATGGGTAGGCGCGCATCTGGAACAGGGGCGATCTTCTGATAGAATTTTCTGTGCCAGCGGCTGATGCAGACACAGAAGGCGCACGCTTTTAATTTTTCCTCCAACAGGACGCGATCTCTGAACAGATCTGCGGCATGGCCAGTAAAACTATAGGGAATCTCCAGGTGGGCACCAAGCACCCACGCCATAGTCGTCGGGACATGCGCCATGTGGCTGTGAATATGGCTGATCTGTTTTTCCCGCACATCTTCCGCGATACTGAGAGCGGCCACAGTCTGTGCAAACACCTTCGGTCCTTTGAAAAAAGAACGGCCCAAGGTCCGCATCGTCCTGAAAGGATGTCTGAAAGCCTCTTTCAAGAAACGGAAGAGAATCGGGAATACCCCTTGGGGATAAACCACTAAAGAGCATTCAGCCATTTCATCCAACTTAGGACTGCCCAATCCCGTTTCCGGAGCATGGACGGAGAGGGTGTCCACGTACCATCCCAGCCTTTTCAGCTCCAGGACCTCATTAAAGACAAACGTCTCTGTCCGGCAAGGAAGCGAACGCCCGACATAGAGCAGCTTTTTCCTAGCCATCCGAACGTCCGGTCCGTTTCCGATTGGCAATGAAATAACAGACGACCGCTATGGCGGTCACAACAAGACGGCCGGTAAACAGGTAGTCGGGAAAGTAGCGGCTTCCCAACCAGCCAAAGGCCGGCATCCATGCAATTGATCCTGCCCACCAGACAACCGTCCCCCATGTAAATGGGGCCCAGGAAGCGACCGCTGCGGAGAAACCGGCGTATCGCAACGCATTGAACGATGCCAGATTGCCTAACAGGGTCGCCCCTACCGCTCCCCAGAGGAACGCCGGACGATTTTTCCCCTGCCAGAGGACAAACAACGGCACCATCCAGATGAAAAATGGGAGCCAGCCCAGCCAGTCCAGAGGAGCAAAGAGCCATGCCTTGATCAACTCCCGGGAATTAAACGCCGTATACGCAAGAATTGCCAGAGGCAATAAGTAGTTGGATATTCTCTTCATAGCGTTACAATAAACAGTCGCCCCTGATTAAGTAAAGGCTCCGAGGGAAAAATTGCATCGTTCCTGTTGAGAGGCTCTGGTAAAATTTAAAAGCTTTTTATCAAATGATATTTTTTTCCCTGGGAGCCTGCACTTGCGAGTGAAAAAACAGCTATTTTTGAAACAACAAACCGGCTCGCCGACGAGTTCAGCTCCTTGTGAGTTGGGTGAGGAGGGAAGTCGGTTTGGTGTAAAAAGAGCGTTTTTGCGCCGCAAGGACTTAATTCAGGTGCGACTAAACAGTAGACAAATTGTTTTCAAAATGAAGCGAATGTGATATTCAGGAAAGTATGGAAAAACGATCACAATTTTGGCTCTGGACAGCGCTGATCACAGCGATCCTTTTGGGCATCCTCTGGCAGTATGCCCCGTTGGCCGATGCTTCTAAACGAATCGAAACATTTCCCCTTAAGGGACTTGGATACGAAGGTAAAGACATTCCCCTCGAGCCGTTCGAGGAAGAGTTTTTCCAGGACGTGACCGTTCTTAAACGGGTCTATGCAGTCGATGGGCAATATTTTTTCATCACGATCCTTGACGGGACGGAAAACCGTCATGTTGTCCACGACCCCTATTATTGTTTCAGAGGCGGCGGCTGGGAGATCGTTTCCGATAAGCCTTTCCCTGTCAAAGATGGAAATGCCAGCAAGTTGATCATCGAAAAGAATGGAGAGCAAAGGGAGGCCCTGTTCTGGTTTTCAGACGGGAACACCCGCCACAGCTCCCCGCTAAAATATTGGCTGCAAACCTCTTTAAGAAGACTGTCTTTAGGCGCTTCAGGTGGGGAGCCCCTCCTCATTGTCGTCCAGCCTCTAACAAGCGATCCCGTTGACTGGAAAGCATTTACGCAGCATTTTTCCAAACTTTTTGAAATATAAATTTCAGCACTCCGACAAACTGCGGGTAGACGACAACACTTAAATGCAGTGCGTACTTCGCTGCTTCTGTCAATGAGAGATCGAATTTTTTTTGAAAATAGAAGATTTTTCTGAATGAGCGCAGGGCAAGTGCCAGCCCGATGACTGCTCCTGCGATAGGATACCCAAGTAACATCCCCCCTTTGAAAATCCCCCATGGAATGATCACGCTCAGAATGACCCGGACACATTCTTTCATCCGGAATTTATTCTTTTCCCTCCGATATCTCCAGGCAAGGACAGCATAAGCCCAACCCGTACGCGCTGAACGTTTTAGGTAAGTAAAAAACGAGTCCGTCCGAATATCATGCAAACACATAGGAATCGAAAGAGACATGATCTTCCATCCAGCTTTTCGGACGCGGTAGCTTAAATCGGGATCTTCGCCTGCGGTCAATGCCTCGTCAAACCCTCCAGTTTGTTCCAACACCTCTTTTCTTATGAGGACATTGCCCCCAAAAGCGATACATTCGCCCGGAGGAACTCTCCACTCAATATCGGTGATCAGGTGATACCAGTTTTTTCGGGGATGGAGCTCTTTATGCTCACCAACAACAGCGACGACATCTTCCTTGAGATATTCCTGTGAGCGTGAGAACCAGTCCTTATCCAAAGTGCTGTCCCCATCGACGAACTGGATGAGGGAATGTTTGGCTATTTTCCAACCGGCGTTTCTACCTCTGCCGGGAGTGGGAATTTCCTGGACCAGTTCGACAATTTTGACATCGGGGAATTTTTGGGCGATCTCGACGCTCTCATCTGCCGAGCCTCCGTCGACGTAGATCACTTCCAATAACTCTTCGGGATAGTCGGACTCTTGAATAGATTGAAGGCAGGCTCCAATGGTCTCAGCTGTATTGATTCCAATAACGACAACGGAAATGGGAGCTTGGGACTTGATCATCATTTACTAGCTATTGCCTATAGTTATCATTTATCTCGATACCAGTATTCGTTTTTTTGAGAAAAACATCTTTAAAAAAATTTAGAATTGACTGAGACGCAGATATGCAGAACTCTGAGCTGATTTATTGAGATTTAAACACCCGTTCGCTTTGCTCACTCAAGACACAAAGACGCAAAGAATTAACCATTGGGTACAATTCACCGACATAGGTAACACTCTGTGAACTCTATGTTCTTTGTGGTGAAAAAAGCTAAATTATAGAATACACCACAAAGTTCACCAAGGGCACAGAGATAGAGCCTAGGTCCAATTCACCGACATAGGTAACACTTTGCGGCTTTGTGTCTTGAGTGAGCAAAGCGAACGGGCGTTTAAAGAACATCACTACTTGTTTTCAAAATCCCCCGTTTTTGGTAGAAGGGGTGGATCGATCACTAAACTAGTCAACGAATGAAAGCCTACATCGTCCTGATTCCTGCCATCCTGGCCGCTTTGATCTCGCTCATTCAATCGCCAAAGAAGGCGTTCCTCAACGTCTACCTCCCTTGCCTGTTTCTGCTTCCTGTGATCTATCACCTTAAGTTGAAAGGACTGCCTGATATGGGGTTTGCGCAGATCTCCCTTATCCCCATCATTGGCATCCACCTGGTTGTCAGCAGGTTCAAAAAATGCTACCCGTCGGGTATCCTTGACTATCTCGTCATTCTTTATGTCGCCTTGTGCGCGATTTCCGAGTATAAGAACACAGGCTCCTATCAATCATCCGAAGGAGGAGTGCTCTGGATCACTCTGCTCGCCAATAAGTTCACAACAGTCCTGTTTCCCTATTTTCTGGCCAGATGGTTCATCATTCCCAAACATCTCTCGGCTCCGATGGCGCAGCGGATGGTGATCTTGCTTATCATTACATTGATCATTTCCGTTTGGGAATGGAGATTCGTGGTCAATGCGCAAGCAACGATCGTGGGCTGGTTCTTTCCCGACCAGGAATATTGGATCCCCACCTATCGCTATGGTCTTGTCAGGATTTCGGGTCCATTCCCTCACCCCATTCTTTTGGGAATCGCCCTTGGAATTACCTTTCTCCTCAATTACTGGCTGGTCAAAAACAAACTCTGGCTACGAAACTTTCCCTTTTTTCCTCCCCTTCCCGTTTCCAAAGGGGTGATTTTCTCCTTTACCCTTCTTATTGGTCTTCTCTTCACCATTTCACGGGCACCCATTCTGGGGACTTTCATTGGATTCCTGTTCATTGGAGCTGCTTACTCTACCCACCGCGTGCGCAGTCTGGCCATCCGTTTTGGAGCACTTGGAATCCTGTTCCTCCTTGGAATGCAGTCGTTCTTCTACTATTCGAATATCGACCGCTACCTGGCGGAATCGCCGCTGGCAGGCGCCGCCGCCTACAGGGTTGACATTCTCTTCAAATACCTCCCCTATATCCAGGAAAAGCCTTATTGGGGCTGGGGATATTCCTCTCTGCCGGAAAGCGCCGGACTGAAATCGATCGACAATGAATTTCTTTGGATCACCCTTAAACACGGCCTCTATACCCTTGCCTGCTTTCTCATGATCTTTATCGTTGCCGGAATAAAATTGATCAGGCGTGGGATCGACAGGAAATGCGAAGACCCCCTGGAGCGTTCCTTTTGCATGACGATGCTGGGCATCTTTCTAATGCTCGGCGCATCGCTGATCACCGTCTATATGGGGGGACAGATCCAACCGCTCTTCTTTATCATGGTCGGGTGGACGCAAGGGTATCTGGCAACCGAGCCAGGAAAAGAAGCCGTTCGACTGCTGAAGCCTTCTTGACAAGGGATCCCAAAGTTCGCTATAAGTTCTCCAAATGACAACTCAATACCTTCTTTCTTTCATCACCTATTTTTCGATACTCCTGAGCATCGGTTACATCTCCCACCGCAAGCAAACCTCCAATGCTGAATTTATTGTCGGCAACCGCTCTCTCAATTTTTGGGTGACGGCACTGTCAGCGCACGCCAGCGACATGAGCGCCTGGCTGTTCATGGGCCTCCCAATGGCGGTTTATCTACAAGGACTGTCCGGCAGCTGGATCGGGATCGGACTGATGACCGGCATGTTCCTCACATGGCAGCTGATCGCGAAAAAGCTGCGCGTGTCCACGGAAAAATATAATAGCTACACCTTATCGACCTTCTTTGAAAAACGTTTTAATGATACGTCCGGCACAATACGGATCTTAACTGCCGTCGTCCTGCTTTTTTTCCTCACCTTCTACCTCGGCGCCGGACTGACCGCAATGGGCCTTCTGATCGAGTCCCTGTTCAACATCGACTATTTTTGGGGGCTGTCATTCGCTCTTTGCGTAGTCGTGATCTACACATTTGGCGGAGGGTTTGTTACTATTGCCTGGACAGATCTCTTCCAGGGGATATTCTTGCTTTGCATGATCTCGCTCGTACCGATCCTGATGCTGTTCAAATTTCCGGATACCTGGACGACGATTGAACAATTGGATATGTTGAAGCCCAACTATTTAAGCATGATGGGCGATATGTCGTTCGGATCGGTCATCTCTTCCGCATTTGTCGCTATGGCGTGGGGCCTGGGATACTTCGGCATGCCGCATGTCATTACCAAATTCCTCGGAATTCGAAATGCGGACAACATAAGAAAATCAAGGAACGTGGGAATGACCTGGCAATTTCTTGCCATTACCGCCTCGATCGCGGTCGGAGTGGTCGGATTTGCCCACTACCAAGGAACCCTGTCAAATCCCGAACTGGTCTATGTGGAGATGGTCAAACTGCTGTTCCATCCTTTCTTTGCCGGATTCGTCCTGTGCGGCGTCCTTGCGGCGAACCTCTCGACGATGGACTCCCAGCTCCTGGTCTGCGCCTCAGTCATTGGAGAAGATCTGTTCAAACGTTTCTCAAAAAAAGAGCCCTCGCAAAAAACACTGGTCAGGGCTTCCAGATGCGGAGTGATCATCATCGCCCTCTTTGCCCTGATCATCGCTTTCGACCACGAAGAAACAATCATCGAAGCGGTCTTTTATGCCTGGGCAGGACTTGGAAGCGCCTTTGGTCCACTGGTCCTGATGTCCCTCTACGATGCCAAAGCAAATAAATATGGCGCTATTACCGGCATTATTGTCGGCGGGGTGATCGGCTCTATCTGGCCCATGCTCAATCCTTACCTTTTCGACTACAACCTTCCGGCAACCATCCCCGGTTTTTCCTTGAGCCTCCTCAGCATTTACAGTGTCAGCAGGATGACAAACAAGCAGGGATCAACATGAGAAAAGCCGTCCTCGCCTTCACTCTGATCCTGTCCTCCGCGATGATCATCCATCTCCTGGGAGAGGAAAAGAAAAAAAAGGCCCTTCTACCCGAATCCGAGATCACCTATACTGTTAATCCCACGCCAACAATTCCGCAGGCAGAGAAAATCGGGATCAATCTTGGACGGACAACCTCCTATGGGACATCGCAGCTGCTCAACAACCTCTTGCAAAACCCCGGTTTAGAGGGGCAGATCGACCGCCACTTGGTGATCGTCTCGCAAGCAGACGACGACAGCTTTTCTGATGAAGCGGGATGGGGCTATCCCAACTTCGAGTGGAACGAGGCCGAGTACCAGGTCCGCACGGGAAAATCAGCGGGAAAACGGGGAAGCATCAAACGGTCCCTGAATTCAGGCGCGAATGGATTTCCTCAGTACTTTTCCCATTCTGCCCTCCCCCCTCTCGAAGCCAATGATATTATCATTCTGACAAGGGTCCGCCGTCCCGATCCTGTCGATCTCTGGCAGACGCGGTTCACGCAAACAGCTGAGATCGATCCCGGAACCTCCCGCCCACAATCGGAGGGCACCCAATCGTTTAAACTCACTCCAACCTCCACTTCTAAAGCTGAAGTTGCCTATCAATTGGACTCGATCGCTGAACGTGCCGGAAAGGGGATCCGTATCGATGGACGCTGGCGTTTCCGCGTTTGGGCAAAAGGGGAAAAGCCTAATGGAGAGCTGACCGTCATATTCACGAGAAAAAACAATCCCCGCCCCTTCTTTAAATCGACCCTCGATCTGACAACAGAATGGCAGGAGTACGTGATCGATTTCTCAAGCGATGACCCCGGCCCCCCAGGAGAACTTGTTCTGACGCTTACCGCCTATCAACCCTCCAACCCTGTGTGGCTGGACGATCTCTATTTGGGTAAACTTCACCAAGAGGATGTTCCCTTTCGAGAAGAGGTTGTCGATGCTCTTAAGGAGCTTTCCCCTTCATTCATCCGCGAATTTCCCTCTATAGGGGATTCATGGGAGAACCGCATCGCAAGCCCTCAGGAAAGAAAAACCTGGTTGAGGCGTTTGGCAGGAGGCAGAAGTGAAGTGGTCTACAGCTATTCGATCCCGGAACTGATCTCTCTTTGCAAGGAAGTAGGCGCAAACCCCTGGATCATTGTTCCCCCAACGTTGTCCAATTACGAAAGTCAGCAGATGGGGCATTTTTTGGAGGAGAATGCCTCTTCGTTTTCCGAAGTGGTGCTGGAGTTCGGCCATGAGAACTGGAACTGGCTCTACCGTCCGACAGCAGTCCCCTACTATCGTCAACACGGCATCCTGGCAGACCACCTGTTCGACCTGATATCAAAAGCTTCCGGAAAAAAGGTCAATTTGGTCAAGTTTGTCAATGGACAAGTCAGCGTTCCTTGGGAATCGATGCAGTTCCTCAATATGACAAAGACAGCGGACGGATTAGCTGTAGCCCCTTACCTCCTCCCCTCTTTAGATCGTGCCATCCCTGACAAACAGGCCTTGAAGTTGCTTTACCAACAGGATTTTTCCCATTTGTATGAGACCGCCAGAGAAGTGTACGCCCATGACAAAGAGCTCGGGCTATATGAGGTCAATTTCAATACGATTCAGGGGGACGCGCGTGGATATGAGAGGAACCGCCTCATTTCAGGTGCTGCCGCGGGTTCTGCATTAGGCAAGCATCTCCTTCATTTTCTATTGATCGGCGCACGCCCCATCATGGTTTATAATCTTGCACAATATGACACGACGACATGGGAAGTGGATGACTTTGTCTCTCTATGGGGCATTGTCAGGGACTTTGGGCCGCCTGTCCGTTTCCGCCCTACAGGACTTGCGGTGAAGCTCTTGAACCAGGTGATCCAAGGGAGCATGTACCAGTTGAAGCCGATTGATGGCAATGACACGTATGCGGAAGGGATCACCCTGGCAGCATTCCGCGGCCCCGACTCCTGGAGCCTGGCCGCTGTTTCCGAATCGGAACAGCCGCGCACGATCAAGATTGATTTCCCGCTCGACGGCAAATCCCTGCCCGCAACCATCAGCCAACTACATTTCGACTCACCGTTTGACAATAACGAAGAAAGCGAGACGGTGACAATCGAAACGCTTGAAGCGCATATTGATGGGCAGTCTGTGATCTTTACGCTGCCTGCCTATGGAATGGTGGTAATCAATTAGTCTAAAATCTTTCGTGAGAATAATTAAAAAAGCCCGCTTCTTCCTGTCCATCAGGGTGATAATGGATTCCTCTACCTTCAAAAGTTAAATCCGGGCGATTAATATCAACTTCAAAATGACCGACATAACGATTTCCATCTTCCAAAGTAATCGTCGTCTCTCCTACTCTAATTCCCGAGGTATAACTAACTTCTATTTTACCTTGACCATCCCACTTTTTAGTACACCTTCCCTCAGGGCATCCCTCATTAAATCTGCATGTCACAGTTATCTTATCTCTGTAATACCGCACTAATCCCTGGCCATGAAATTTACAGTCAACAAAATTACCTTCAAAAAAGATCGAACGAGTGAGATCTAAACTTACTCCCGACCCAGTCAAATAACCTTCACTAAATTCCCCATCGTAAATGTTACCCTCCCAATTGTAAATATAGATTCCATGTCCATGCCATTGACCATTCACAAAATCTCCTTCGTAACTCCCATTTCCCCCAATTCTCTGAAATCCTTTACCTGTATAGTTATTATTTTCACTGACGATTGCATACCCTTTAGCAATAGCATCAAGCTCTCTCTTGTCGACAGGGATGCGCGCCATTCGGGACAGCCGATCAATTTTATTTTCTGTGGATACGGTTTTATCTTTAACTTGTATAGTCTTCGATTCCACTTCGCCAGTTATTCCTGTTTTTAACCACTTCACTGTCAACTGAAATAGCGCTACCCCGCCAACACATAATAGATAAGGGGTCAAAAGAGCTCCAAATACAGCAGCTGCAATCGCCGCGACTTTTTTTGTCCTTGATAACGCATGAAAATCTTGAACAGTTTCCCGAAAATGATCCGAAAAAGGATTACAGTAGTTATTTACAATATTCACAATAAAAACTTTAATTTATTTAAAAGCATAATATTTAAACAAAATGAAAAATAAAACAGTACTTTATACCCTAATTAATAAATTTATAGAGGAGAAAACTGAATTTGAAGCCTTAATCCTGAAGGATTATCGTTGAACCTATCTGAATAAAAAGTTTTACTTAGATTTGAGTCTATTTTTTTTCAGGTAAGGAAATCGTGACGCAGTCAATACGGTCATCATATTGACAAGGAGCGATCTTCTTTCCTGGAAAATAAAGAGGCCAAAGATAGGTGAAAATTTTTATTCAGATAGGTTCTTATAAGTCCAACGGAACTTTCAGGTCCAGTTTCCCTTGTTCCCTACGACCATCCGATTGAATAAACACTCCATCCCCTTTAAATTCTATGCGGCCAAATTGACAAGTTGCTGTTAAATTTCCATCAAATGCTATCCATTTTTCATCAAACGGAGTGTCGATCCCATCATCACAGCGCACTTGCATTTCGGATTGCACGGTCAGTTTTCCGCTCCCCTTGAAAGCAAAACCATAGCAAAAGAAAATATTACCTATTCCTTGTCCTTCAAAACAGTATTTCGATTGTTCTGAGCAACTGATCTTTCCATTGTATGGATTGCTTTCATTCAACGCGTCTTGTTTTTCGAAATTCCCTTGGATGGACATCATGAAACCATCAATTCCTCTACTATAAAACCCATTTCCTCTTAACTTTTCTTCGTCTGTATTCCCCTCGTAAATTTCCCCGTTTACATGGACATGCAAGTTATTTCCCGTGTGCCTGCCATTTACCACCTCACCACAATAAACATATAAAGGCCTTTCCCCAAAACTATCAAAATAGATAGTCGTTCCAACTCCATGACGTCGTCCATCAACAAATTCCCCTTGATAAACGTATGAATTATCCTCATGATATCCCTTTCCTGTATACCCGGATAAATTATCATCTGTCAGAATCCTGTAGCCCCGTTTTTCAGCTTCTCTCCTTCTTTCTTCAGCTGACAGTTGCATGATCCTTTTGAGCTCGTCGACTCTCTCTTCTCGTGTTTGTACTATTTTAACTTTGACCTGTTGCACAGGATCGGCCTTCTCGACCCCTTCGGACGTTTTCAGCCACCTGACACTTAGCTGAAATAGTGCGATGCCGCCGACACACAACAAATAGAAAGTCATCAATGCGCCAAAGACTGCAAGGGCTACTGCAGCCACTTTCCTTGACAAAGGGAGGGTTTGAAAAGACTGGACGGACTCTCGGAAACGGGTTGAGAAAGGATTGAAATGGTGATTGACAACCTGCATAAGAAAACCACTGTTAATTCATAAGAAGGACATATACCAATAATCCTTCAAAATTGGAAGGTTAGCAAGGCAACATGAATTAATGATACATGTGACGCAGGTAATACGCTTCAAATGCCTCTGGTGATAGAAGAGATTGAAATATCATCGTTCTTTACTCGTCGATATCCCCTTTGGCCATTGCCTTCTCCAGCATCCTACCCCTTTCGAACCTTTCAGAGTAGAAATCTCCATTTTCAAAGGAAGGCTTCTCCATCCCATGAACCTTATTCCCGCGGAACGCTCCCTTGATCGTGCCTCCCTGGCTTTATCACGAAGGGTTCCTCTGCCTGAAAGGATATCGTTGACAAATTCCCCTTCATACCACCCTTCTTCTTCGCTGTAGAGTAATATCCCCCTGCCCGACCGTTCATCCTGTACGAACCCGCCACGGTAACAGCTCAAATTCCGATGACTGCGACGATACTCCCCTCAAAACGCCCCCAGTGGGTCTTTCCATCTTGAAGTATGATCGCTCCACTTGCATGGTAGACAGATTCGGTCTCGTTGAACGTTATCACGAATGTCCCTCTAATCTTAGTCCCTGACTCCAGGAACATAACCCCTCTTCCCTCAAACGCATTTCCATCAACGGTTTGCCGCATTTCTCCAGTCCCTTCAAAACGATCTCCCGGATCCCACAAGATCCTGGCATCCCCATTCAACATATTATTTTTGTAGGATCCGGACAATGTGATCCCGTTCAATTCATCTCTGTAGGTCCCTCTTCCTTCATAACAATTGTTGGCAAACATCCCCTCATACCAATTCCCCTGGCTAAAATAAATCCCTTTTCCACTGTACTGATTATTTCTGAACTTTCCTCGATACGCTCCGAAGGATTCCCCTGGCTGTGAATGGACGATATAAACACCTTCTCCATGCCACTTCCCATTGACATACGCGCCCTGATAAGAATAGTGTTCCGCCATAAACAAACCCTTACCGGTAAAACCATTCTCTTCACCTTCTTCTAGAACAGTATACCCCCGCTCCGCCGCCTCTCTTTTCCTTTCTTCAGCTGATAAATGGTTCAACCTTTCTAACTCTTCGATCACCTCCCTCCTTGAGAACACCTGTATCGAAGTTCTCCGGACCGATTCCCCAACATCATTCGCTCTGGCTTCGCTTGTCTGCAACCATTTGACGCTTAATTGAAAGAAGGCAATACCACCAAACCCCAGCAAATAACATGTCAACAGAGCCCCAAACACAGCTGCCGCAACAGCAGCTACTTTTTTCATCAAACTTAATGTGCAATAGTTCCTGATCGATTCACGAAAATGATCGGAGAAGGGATTGAAATAGTTGTCGATTGCCTGCATGATAACATCTTATTATTTTAAAATAAAAATTATCAATTAATATGGACGCATCTTCATAAAGTATAAATGATACTTAAAGCTTTTATGACATTCTTTGTGTCTTTGAGCCTTTGTGTTTCATTATATTCCGAGAGGCTATTAGCAAAGGGAAAATTCAAACACAAAGGCTGTAGAGTAGGGAGGGCGTTACCCCTCCCCCTCATCAAACCGGACATGCAGATT
>CAZWOB010000033.1:11866-23123 GCA_964635295.1 uncultured bacterium | reverse complement strand
GAACGCTTAAAACGAAAAAATACCACGAACCTCACCGTTCCCCCCGCTCTGTGGTGAATTACTCAACAAAGCCTGCCCTGAGTGGCTAGCGGCAAGGGGAAAAATTCAAACACAAAGACTGAAAGTCACAAAGGACGCTCCGCGTTCCTGCGTTTATTAATTACGAATGAACTTATTCTACGTCTTTAATTTCGAATTCCAATCCGCCGACCAAGTCCGCAACCACATTATAAATAAATGCAAAAATCACGAAAAAGATAAAGCTGAACAGTCCATAAAGCAAAGGAGCGAAAACAATGAACCCACCTTCACTAAAGCCAAACTGAATCATTGCATATATCCCGAATGGAATACAAAAGATTGCGGAAACAATAAAATATAAAACAGCGATGAATTTCGCCGACTGTTTAATTGAAATACCTGACACTTGCTTTTTCATAAAAACCTCCACTTCAATCCTATTATAACAAAAAAAAGAATTTACAAGGATAAATCACCTAAATCACTCATCTTCAGATACTTCTTCAGAAAGTTTACGTAGCGACAAGTCTACGCTTTTTAATGGAGGGAGCTCTTTTCCAGCGGAAGCGCCTAATTCTTTGAACTTTCGTGCAGTAACCATGACCCTACCCTCCAGCGAACCGACGGCAGAGTTGTATCCATTGATCGACCGCTCCAGCCCTTTGCGTATCTCTTCAATATGCATCCCCATCACCCGGATCCGTTCATACAACGTTTTACCAAGATCGCTGATCGCCAACGCGTTTTCAGCAATCTGCTCTTGCCTCCATCCATAGGCGACGGCCCGGAGAAGGGCGATCAATGTTGTCGGCGTTGCCAAAATGACCCTCTGCTCGACCCCGTACTCGATCAGGGACGGATCCTGTTCCAAGGCGGCGCTGAAAAATGTCTCTCCCGGGATAAAAAGGACAACAAACTCCGGCGCTGACTGGAACTGGTCCCAGTAGCTCTTGGCCGAAAGCTGTGCGATCTGTGTTCGGATCTGTCTCGCGTGGTCCTTTAATTTCTGAATCTTGTCCTGCTCCAACTCCGTTTCCAACGCTTCCAAATAAGCGCTTAAAGAAGCCTTGGAATCGACAACGATCTGTTTTTGATTGGGAAGTCGAATGATCAAATCCGGACGCAAGCGTCCGCTCTCACCTTCAGCGCTCTCCTGCTGTGAGAAGTCGCAATGCTCTACCATCCCAGCCATTTCAACGACTCTTCGCAGCTGGATCTCTCCCCATCGGCCCCGAACCTGCGGCTGCCGCAGCGCTTTGACCAGATTCGACGTTTCACTATGCAGCCTTGTCTGAGTCGTCGCCAGCGATTTCACCTGTTCTGTCAAGCTGGCATAGGCATCGGTCCGAGCCTTTTCGAGGTGATGGATCTTATCATTCACCTTCTCCAGAGATTCTTTAATCGGCTTTACCATCTCTTTGATCGCGTGATGTTTAACATTCAAGTCCCCTCGCGCAGTCTCCTGCAGCTTTTCTAATCTCGCTGTGGCGATGTCTAAAAAAGATTGGGAATTATTTTTCAGCACATCAACAGAAAGCGCTTTGAATGTGTCACTGAGCTTTGCCTGAGCCTCGTTAAGCAAGGCTACTTTTTCCCCGTGCGATTTACGTTCATGTTCCAAAACCGCTTCAAGCTCAGCCTTTTTGGAATGCAGCTCACGGTTCTCATCCTGGAATTCACGGAGCCTGACCTCTTTCTTCCAGAGAAGCCAGCCTAAGAGGCAGATCGTGAAAAACAATCCTGTGACTGTAATTATCCAGGGCAGATGAGAGAGGAAAAAATTGATGAAAGGGTCCATAACATGCACTTAAAATCGGAATAACAAGGGGCTGATTCTACATTAGATACCGATCAATGGCCAGCCAAATTTGACCTTAGCCTGGAGTTATGTTATGATCGTGCATTCGGTAAACACTTGTGTTTTATCCCAGCATCAAATTCTTTTAATTAGCGCTATTACACTCAATGGAAAATAAAAAATTCGGGTTAATCAAAGGGGTATTTATCCCCAACGTCACGATGATGTTCGGCGTCATCCTGTTTTTACGCCTCCCTATTATCGTCGCGCACGTTGGACTCTGGTCACAGCTTGCCATCATTGCTCTCTCTCTCACCTTTATGTTGATCACAAGCTTTTCGATCGCCTCCATCGCGACAAATATGGAAGTGGGGACAGGAGGGGTTTACTATCTCATCACCCGAACATTGGGAATTGAATTAGGAGGGGCTGTCGGCATTGCGGTTTATCTGGCCCAGCTCATCTCGATCTCATTGACGATTACAGGGTTCGCCTACCTCTTTTGCGACATCTACCCAGCTTTCACGCCGGTCCAGGTCGAAGTCGTCGCGCTTGCCGCCCTCACTTTTCTCGCTTGCGTTTCCACATCCCTCGCCTTGCGGGCCCAAGGATTGATCTTTGTGCTGATCCTTTTGGCGATCGGATCGGTACTCTTTGGATCCCCGGATTCAATTCCGGCCCCAAAAGACATCACACCTTTTTATCCGGGGGGAAAACTTTCATTTCTGGCTGCTTTCGCCTTATTCTACCCTGCATTGACAGGGATCGAGGCGGGAATGGCGCTTTCCGGAAGCCTGAAAAATCCCGCAAGATCACTTTGCTGGGGAAATATCACCTCGCTGATCTTTGTAGCGATCACTTACGCCATGCTCTCTGCGTTTGTCTTTTACAAAATCCCCGTCGATCTACTCAAATCCGATCCGTTCGTGCTGGTTTCTTTCGCATTCAGCCCCCAGATTGTGATCCTCGGCGTCTTTTGCGCTACACTATCCAGCGCACTGGGGAGCTTGGTCGGAGCGCCGCGCATTTTCCAAAGCCTCGCTGAGGACAGGGTTGCCCCTGTCATCTTTTCCAAGACCATCGGCAAATACAACGAACCGATCTGGTCCCTTCTGCTTACAGCTGTAGGGTCGCTGTGCATCATTCTGTTTACCACTTTGGACCAGATTCTACCGATATTGACCATGATCTGCCTGATCACTTACGGCCTGCTGAATTTTATCGCAGCGATTGCCGAACTGATGAACACGCCAAGCTGGAGGCCTCAGTTCAGGGTCCACTGGTCGATCCCCATGATCGGCGTTTTCCTTGCCCTCTTCCTCATGATCGTCATCTCTCCCTTGTGGACATTTGGAGCGGTCTTTTTGGTCGTGGGAATCCTCTTCATGCTGCGAAGACGGAATTTAGAGGCTGGTTTTCAGGATTTAAGAGAAAGCGTCATTTTCTTTTTCTCCCGTTTCGCATTATACCACCTTTCGAACCCAGCTGAATATGCGATCGTCTGGCACCCGCAGCTACTGGTCTTTCCCTTCTCTCCTACCCAATCGAAAAAACTGATCCACTTGTCGCACCAATTGACCAGGCGCAGCGGAATTCTGACGTTCGGATCGATCGTTCCCGAAGACACCTGGTCGAGCGCCGAGCGGATCGCGGCTTCCCGCCAGTCTCTCGAAAACTATTTTATGAAGCAGAATATCGGCTGCATGCTTGAAGTGATGCCTGCCCCGTCGATCCATGACGGAATGCTGAACATGGTCAAAGCCTTTGGTATTGGACCGATCCAGCCCAACACCATCGTCGTTGACCTCGATGTCGAAAATCCAGATATTGAAAAATTGATCGAGCTTGTCAATACCTGCCGCACCATGCAAAAGAATTTGATCTTCTTTAAAGATTCCGACCACTTGACAGATAAACGATTCACGAAACTATCGATCAGTCCAAAAAAAAGAATTGATCTATGGTGGGACGGCACATCAAGCAAGAGCTTTGACCTGACAGCTTCACTGGCCAAGACCCTATACGACTGTAAAATCTGGAGGAACACGAAAGTCTTTCTCAACGTCCTCTCCCCTCATCCAAGTGCGCAAGACCCCCTTGAAGAGTATATTCAGAAATTCGTCACGAAGAGCCGCTTGAAGATGACGCCCAGGGTGATCCATGAATCCAACGCGTCAGACCCTTTCCTCTACATGGAAAAATACACGCGTAAAGCCGATCTGACATTTTTATGTTTGGAACACTTCGAAAAGGAACACACAGATCAGGAATACGCGGACTATCTGCAGCTTGTGATCGAGCAATCGCGCAACTGCGGCGTTCTGGCCCTTGTCATCTGTTTCGATCAGGTTGAGCACAGCGAACTCTATTACTATCCACACGGCTCAAGGGTAGGATAATAATTACCATTTACTCCTAATCGACCTTTTGATATAGTCTTCGACCAATGAATGAAAAATTCTATCATACACTCAGTGTCGTCTTTTGTGTTTTGGTGGTGCTTTCGAGTGTGATCGCGAGCAAACTTTTTCCATCACCCGTTTTTCCATCGCTTGCTCTAAGTTCATCTATCGTCGTCTATCCATTTACCTACTTGATCTCAAGTCTTGTGACTGAAATTTTCGGAGCAAATAGAGCGCGTCAAATCATTCTCATGGGATTCTCGATGTGCGTACTGACACAGTTGATCTTCACGGTCATGCTCATGCTGCCCAACCACCACATGACCAATCAGAACGCCTTGGAATCGGTCTTCCAGTTAAGCCAGGTTGCCCTTTTCAGCTCGATGATCATCTGCATGATCGGCCAGTTTCTCAATATCTACCTGTACAACTCGATCTATCAATGGACGGGAAACAAGCACCTATGGCTCCGTGTCAACATGTCATCGTCGATCTCTCAAGCGTATGACACAATGTGCGTCACCTCTCTTTTCTATTATTTTGGCGTGCCGCTGCCAATTGGGGATATCGTCAAGCTTGTGGTGATCTCCTATCTGTTCAAAGTTTCCATCGGCATGGTAATGACCCCGATCTATTATCAATGTGTAAAGTTCATGAAAAAAAATCGTGATTCCTCTATAAGCCTCCTCAATGAGCAGCATTAGATCACAACTCCTTTGGCTAGCCCCTGTTGCCCTTTTTATTCTCATTAGTCCATTCACTCCCTGGATCGATCTCACCCTTGCCCAAATGAGTTATTCTTCTGATACCCACTCCTTTCAATCCAGTCGGTTTTACGATTTTATGTACTACTGGGGAACCTTTCCCGGTCAGCTCCTGATCGCCGCATCCCTGACAGTTCTTCTCCTTTCCTATCCCATCAAACATTTGAAGAGCATGCGCATGCCTGCCCTTTTTCTTGTTTTGACACTGGCGATCGGCGCCGGCTTCATTACCCACGCGCTTCTGAAAGACCACTGGGGCCGTCCCCGCCCTCGCCAGCTCATCGAGTTCGGAGGCATTCAGGAATACCGCCCCTTTTGGAAGCCGAATTTCAGTCATCAGCCTGAACCTTCAAAATCTTTTCCCTGCGGGCACTGTACAATGGGCTTTGCGTTCTTCGCTTTTTATTTTTTAGGTAAACGCTTAAATAAAAAATGGATGTCCGTGCTCGGGGTTGTCCTGGCTCTTGCATTGGGAGTCGGCCTTGGGATCACCCGGATAGCTCAAGGGGGGCATTTTTTTTCCGACGTCCTGGCAACAGCTTTGATCATGTGGCTGACAGCATTTGCGTTTGACAAACTGTTGTTTGAAGAAGGAGCGGTCAGCGCATGAAAGGACTGACGAAACGACAGAGGGAAATTCTCGATTATATCCAGGACTATGTCGACAACAATAAGTATTCTCCCAGTTACCGGGAGATCATGAACCACTTCGGCTTCACGTCGACAGCATCGGTTTCAAAGCATCTCACTGTTTTACAAAGAAAGGGAGCGGTCTCAGCTCAGAAGAACGCCCGACGTTCGGTCATCCCATGTGAAAGCTCCTCCCAACAAGAGGAGTCTTTAGAGGTTAAACTGCCTTTCATCGGTCATGTCATGGCGGGAGCTCCGATCGAAACATTTCCTCGCACGCAAACATTGACCGTCCCCAAATTTCTGGTGCACGACATCGATAAGACCTATGTCCTTCGCGCGAGAGGAGATTCTTTGAATTCAGAGATGATCGGAGATGGGGACCTGTTGGTGGTAGAGGCCAGGACAGAAGCTTTGGCCGGAGAGACGATCATCGGAACTCTTGAAGAGAACCGCACATTTATTCAACAATATTATCCCGAAGGCAATTCGGTCCGATTAGTATCGGCATCATCTGGCGAAAGCGTTGCCCGCAATGACCAGCTCACCATTCACGGCGTCCTTATCGGCCTCTGGCGTTTGTTTCATTAAATCACGAACTTCTCAATCAGTAAATTCGATATCGTCGGGGGCGGGCTCAAAGTCCTCCAGCGTTTTTGTACGCCTGCCGGAAATGAGACGGAGCAACGACAGAGTAATCGCTAAAGCGATATAGCCCCAGGAAAAGATAAAAAAGACCGTCGCAAAGTGGTGCATGATCCCGTAAAAAGTGACCGCGGCAACCAGAACGATAAAAAAGACCTGCTGAAATGAAAAGACCTTCAGTCTGAGAGTCTTCAAACTGGGGAATTTCCAACGGCACACCATCAGATAGCCCAAAAAGATCATTGCAAATACCAATAACGACGCGCGAAGCTCATCACTCAATGTAAACAGCCGATTAGCAATATCAGAAGCTAAAAAGAGGTTTAACGAAACCGCTGAAGCTGCCGCTCCGGGTATCGGCAGACCGATAAAGTTCTTTTTGTGGGCAGACAACATGTCTTCGCTCCCTTTCGCCGACTGCGCGCTCACATTGAAACGAACAAGACGCAAGACCCCGCAAAGGGAAAAGACCATCGCAGCCGTCGTCAAAAAGAATGAAAGCTCGGTTCCAGGCTCGATCGAAAAGCTCTTCAGCACAATCACAGAAGGAGCAACTCCGAACGTGATCGCATCTGCCATCGAATCGAAAAAGCCGCCAAACTCGCTTTCAGCATTCATGGCACGCGCAATCCCCCCATCCAACAGGTCGGCGATCACTGCCAGCAGCAAAATTCCGGCAGTCTGCGTCAATACTTGCATGCTCGCACCGCCAAGCGGGGTCATATTCAATTTGAAAATAACAAACAGCCCGCAAGAGAGGCCGAAAGCTGTCACGACATTGGGTAGTAAATGCACTCTTTTCATAATTTATCTATTATAAACTATTGGAAATAAAGGGACAATAGACTATGTTCTTTAAAAAAAACATGCGGATACAAACTCATGGCATTAAACACGATCGGCGACACATATCACCAATTCACATTAAAAAGAATAGTCCCCCTTCCTGAGATCAACTGCGTGATGCGAGAGCTTGAACATGGACCGACCGGCGCCAAAGTCCTCCATATTGAAAACGACGACCCCGAAAACGTCTTTTGCCTTTCGTTCCGCACCACTCCCGACACTTCGAACGGCGTCGCCCATATCCTTGAGCATACCGTCTTATGCGGATCAAAAAAATTCCCTGTCAAAGACCCCTTTTTTTCCATGACCCGGCGCAGCCTGAACACTTTTATGAACGCGTTCACCGGTGCTGACTTCACCTGTTATCCCGCCGCTTCCCAGGTCCCTCAGGACTTCTACAATCTCCTCGAAGTTTACCTTGATGCCGTGTTCCATCCGAATCTGAAAGAATTCAGCTTCCTTCAAGAAGGGCACCGACTCGAGTTCTCCGATCCCAACGATCCCTCTTCCCCTTTGGAATACAAAGGAATCGTTTACAATGAGATGAAAGGGGCGATGGCCTCTCCCGACCGCAGACTACATGTCGCTTTCGATAAGGCTCTTTTCCCTGATTTGACCTATGGCGTGAATTCTGGCGGCGACCCTGCTGTAATCCCTGAACTGACCTACGAGGAGCTCAAAGAGTTTCACAGCCGCTACTATCACCCCAGCCGCTGTCTGTTCTATTTTTATGGCAGCCTTCCGGTTGAACAGCACCTCGATTTTATTCAAAAAAACGTTCTCGAAGGTGTCAAAAAAGTTGAGCCGCTCCCCCCGATTCCCAAACAAAAGCGTTTTACACAAGGGAAAAGCCTGGTAATCGACTTCCCCTTCTCACGCGATGAGGACCCAACAGAACAAGCGATGGCAGCCTTGGGATGGTTAACGTGTGACCTTCTTGAGCAGGAGAAAGCGCTTGCGCTCGGCATCATCACCCTCGTCCTGTTCGGAACAGACGCCGCTCCCCTTAAAATGGCGCTGTTGAAATCAGGCCTGTGCAAGCAGGTCTATGCAAGCGTTGAGGACGACAACAGCGAGATCCCCGTGACCATTGTCGTGAAAGGATGCACCTCCAACAACCTTCCAAAGCTGGAAACCCTGATCAAAGATAACCTTCAGAAAATAGCCAGGGAAGGCCTGCCAGGCGAACTCGTCGAGAGCGCTCTGCATCAAGTGGAGTTCCATCGAAGTGAAATCACCGGCGATCATTATCCTTACGGTCTTTCCCTGTTCTTACGCTGCGGCCTGCTGATGCAGCACGGAGGCCTTCCGGAAAGCAGTTTGCTTGTCCACTCCCTTTGCGATGGGCTGCGCGCAAAATTAAAAGAAAACCCACGCTATTTATCCGAACTGATCACTGAATATTTTATCGAAAACCCCCACTTCGCGACCGTACTCGCAACCCCCTCTCCAGATCTAAACGATAAGGAACGGGAATTGGAAGAAAAAGTCCTGAAAGAGAAAACATCCACTCTCGATGACACTCAGAAAGCGTTCCTTGTCGAACGTGCAAACAAGCTGGCAGCCTTCCAAAAAGAACAGGAAGAGGTTGATCTCGACATCCTTCCCAAAATTTCTCTCGATGATGTGCCTAAAGAAGCGCGCAACTACCCCCTTTCAAAAGAGACTGTGGGAAATCTCTCTCTCTTCCATCACGACTGCTTCACCAATGACATCATCTACAGCGACCTGATCTTTCCCCTTCCCCGTATCGAAGAAAGCGAACTGCCGCTGCTTCAGCTGTTCACCCTTCTCCTCCCTCAGCTTGGCTGCGGAGGGCGTTCTTATGTTGAAAATCTGGAATATATCCAGGCGCATACCGGCGGAGTCAGTGTTTCTGAAACGCTGAATGTTCAGGCAGACGATCCCGGACAGCTCGATCCCTTTCTCGTTATTGAAGGAAAAGCTTTAAAGCGCAATCAGGACAAGCTGTTCAAGCTTTTGCAAGAGATGACGCAATCCACAGATTTTTCCGATATAGAACGGATCAAAGAAGTGGTCGTCAAGCATTTTACCGGCCTGCAAAGCCGGTTTACTCAAAATGCCATGCGTTATGCGATGGGACTGGCGGTTGCCTCTTTCGGGCCGGCGACCCGTATCAGCCAGGCGATGGGAGGTCTCGAGTTTTACAACTTTCTGAAAGAGCTCGTCGAGAATTTCGATTCACGCGCAGAAACCTTGGTAAAATCATTGGAAAACCTTCAGCATCGTCTGCTGGGAGTGGGAACGCCTCATTTGGTCTTGGCTTGCAGTCAGTCCAACTACGACGATTTGAAGCGTGACAATTTCTATGGACTTTGCGACATGGAAACACGCGAGTTAACTCCATGGGCAACCGACTTCCAGATTCCGGCAATTGAATCTCAAGGGCGGATCATCGCGTCTCCTGTCGCCTTTACAGCATCAGCGATCAGGAGCCTTCCCTATATACATCCCGACACGCCCGCGCTCAGCGCCGCTGCCAAGATGTTTGATAATTTAACTCTTCATCCCGAAATACGGGAGAAAGGTGGGGCTTATGGAGCGGGCGCCATTAATAGCGCCACCCATGGATCCTTCACATTTTACGCCTACCGCGACCCCAACATTGCCTCTTCTTTAAATGCCTTCACCCTATCTGTTCAGAAAATTGCGGATGGTGACTTTTCCGATGAAGACCTTGAAGAGGCGAAAAAAGAGATTATTCAAGGACTGGACAACCCCATCAGCCCGGGAAGCCGCGGATACGTTGCCTACTCATGGCTCCGCAATGGAAAATCTCTGGAAATCAGGCAAAAATACCGTGATCAATTGCTGGCTCTTACTAAAGAATCCGTCATGGAAGCGGTCACTCGCCACCTCTTACCTCAAATAGAGAGCAGGATTACTGTCGTTTTTGCGGAAAAAGAGCTGTTAGAGTCTGAAAATCAGGCTCAGCTGCCCATTTTCTCCATTTAAAACTAACATAACCTCATCAAACTCACCTTTTTACCGATATTTGTAAATAAAAATTTTATTTGATATAATTAATAAAGTATTCAAGTAATGTTTTATAAGGTAAAAAGTCATGGGAAACCCTTTAGATTCAACTAGTCATACGCCCGCTCAACCTCCTCAATTAAGTACGGGTGGAGAGCCAGATGCTGAAGTTTCCGTAACGGGACAGCACAAAGTTGATGAAGTCAGCCGTGGAGAAGCAACGTCTGAAGGGGGAAGAACTACAGCAACTTACACAGTTAAAATGACGATGCCGGATGGCGGGCAAAAAAGCTACAGGATCCGGGTAGGATTTAACGATGAAAAATTGAGGCAGCATCTTCAGGAGTCTGGATCGGAAGGTACAGATGTTGCGGATTTAGCGAATGTTGTGGATCGCATTGTGAACAGTATGGACGCCGCTGCAATTGCGAAGTTATCGGGGCATCAGGTGACGAGCAGGTTGAACGAATGGGATAATGCACAAGTAAGGTTACAAAGCGGAGAAAGCAAAACCCTTGGGGAATTAGCGGGTGACGGCGATCCAAAAATGCGAGACCTGGGAGATAGTGCAGGGAAAGTCATCAGAACATTTGAAAAGTCACATGTTGGACAGTTGATGAGCTACTCACCCTCTCGCTCATCCTCCCCCCCATCTATCTCAGAGAGGAGTGGTGATGCTCCCCCTTCAGCCCCTCCGGAACCTCTTGAACCACCACCTTCTGATCGTTCAAGACTACAGCGTCCTACTCATGAACCGCCGCCAACGCCCTCGACTGCATCGACAGCACCTAGCTTCAACCCTCCCAATCGCGCTGCGCCACAGCCTCCCTCTTCAGCAGAGACACCAAGCGCCCACAGCGCTACCCCTCCGCCAGAAAGAACCCCTACACCACCAACTACACCCAGTCCTCGCAGCGCTACCCCTCCGCCAGAAAGAACCCCTACACCACCAACTACACCCAGTCCTCGCAGCGCTACCCCACCTCCAGGAAGAACCCCAGCACAACTTCCTCCATCACGTGCACAGCAACAGTTAGAGGAAAGTCAAAGAAGAATGAATGCTCTGGAGCCTCCCCCTCCCCTAACACCACCTCCGCCTTTAACGAGTTCAAGCACAAGAGAAGCTGAGGGTGGTGGAGATTCAGCCAGTGGAC
>CAZWOB010000033.1:0-11766 GCA_964635295.1 uncultured bacterium | reverse complement strand
TTAACGAGTTCAAGCACAAGAGAAGCTGAGGGTGGTGGAGATTCAGCCAGTGGACCAGTTTCCACAACAGGTGAAAAAAAGGATGCAGAAGTGCAAGCTAGACTGCCAAGTGATGAGAGAGGGCGTGATGACGGCGACCTGTCAAGGTCTGTAGGAGCAACCGCATCCGCTCCAACACCTGCAAGCCAACTAGTCAAACCCTTAACAAGTAAGGAACTTCAACTTCCCCTTCAAGCAGGGCTAACATTGGCAAGTGAAGTGAATGGACATATAGCTGAAGCTCGTGCAAATCCCGAATCAGCGGTGACAGAACTGATGCAGGCCTCTGAGAAAATGAGGATGATAGGGGAACTCCGTGAGAGCGTAGACAATAAACAAAACTTTGACAGTGTAGTGAAGCAGGGTGCAACCCAAACTCAATTAACTCAGGAAATGCAGAAGAGTGGCATGGTAGATAGTTCAACTACGAGGACGGGAAATAATTTAAGGAATAGAAAGTTAAGAAAACTCAAAACTAAGGATGCGATCAATCTAATGAAAGGGGAACTGATGGGAGCAATGTGCAGTCCGGGTTCCCCTGGTTCAACCCCCGTCACCGATGCGATCAGGGAGCAATTTCCTAAAAAGTATGCAAGCGCAATGAAGGATTCTGATGTTGCCCTGTTGGTTGCTCAAAAAGATGCCTTGGCAGCTCAAACCACAGGTGTTGCAGCTTCTTCTACCGCTACCGTCCGCCGAGGATCCGCACCGCCAACAGGTGAAAGTCCGGCGAAAGTCGAGGGTGATCGAAGGTCAACAGACCCCGGACCTCCTCCTCCATCTCTTTCAACTCCACCTCTTACAGAGTCTCCTACACAACGCAGGAGAAATTTCGGAGCTCCCCCTCCCCCTTTGACGACTACAAGCAGAACAGCTTCAAGTGAATCAGATTCCACAGTTAGTGAAAAGAAGGGTGAAGTCGGAGGTGCCAGAATACCAAGTCGTGAAGGGGGTGGCGATACCGGAGACCTCAGCCGAACAGAGGGTGAAACAACTCCTGCATCAACCACGGGACAAACTGCTGATGCAGAATCAGTAGTCGCTGAAAAGCCAAGCCCAATAGGAGGGCTGGACTCTACAGTGATGCAAATGTTATTTACAGTCGAGATTGACGAAATTCCAGCGTCTCCTCCACTCACAACCAGCGAAAGAGGTACTGGAGCTAGAACGATGGCTAAAAAACCATCTCCAGCAAAAACAAGGGCTCAAGAAACATTCGATGCCGCTTTTTCATCTATCTCCAGCCCTAAATCCAGGAGAAAAAGCAAAGAAAATGCAGCTCAAATGGCAAACGTCTTTAATGCTGTTACCCAAGCCAGCATACAAGGCGAGACTATAAAAGTTGATGGGAAACAACTCGAACCTTTCGAGGCTCTTGCGCATCAGCTCAATACAAATGAAGCTTTTAAAAATGCCCTTGCAAGAGAGCTAGGAAAATCCCCTCCAGATCAAGCGCTGTTGTTAGCGGTCCAAACAGCCACGACTCGAGCAGGCACCGCAGTATCCCCTCAAATCGCTAAATTTGCAGAAGGCAAAGTTAAACAAGTAATGACCAAGGATAAAAAGGATAAACCTAAGGTAGATAATGACGCACTTAAACTCCTTCCTGAATTACTCGCCCAGCTCCCCACAATGCGGGCGAATATGACGCAATCAAGGACCCCTACACCACCTTCAGCAGCTACTGAAGCGCATACCAAGTTAACGCCAAAAGAAGCCAAACAGGCTGCTCGGTTAGAAAAAGGAATTTGGAAACAGATTACACCGGAAAAAGCCGCAAACTTAATGCGAAAGGAACTATTGGTTGCCGTTACCGACCTGAATGCTTGCAGAAGAACACCAACAATGGACCGATTAAAAGCTAATTATCCTGTAGAGTTTGCTAAAGCATTAGCCGAACACCCCGATGTGGCCATGCTGGCCGCAGAAAGAGAACAATTAGAGGATGATCTAAATGCAGCGGTATTAGGTGATTTCAGCATCAGTAAATATCAGCAGAATTATGCAATTTCCAATGGCGCACGAGAACAATTCGTCGCTAAAGCTGGTGATCCTCCCACTTTGGCTAAGGCCCTCGATAATGGGATGAGCAAAGATCAATTCGAAAAATCAGAACGCAGCCTACAACATAGAACAGAACTTATGAAACAAAATGAAACGGAAGCAACGGCTGCAAGAGAAAAGCTTCGTGAGATCATTGCAAGGACCCCTGAAGGATCCCCAATTTCTAATTTTGCAAAGGAAAAGCTTGCAACCCTTGAAAAATTCCTCGCTGCGTCTCCAAGTGAAAGAGCGGAAATCGGCAAACAGCGACAAAAAGAAGATACTGTCTCTCCCTATAACTATATCCTAGGCACAGGCAATGCGATTGGATCGATGTTCCCGGCTCAGTATGCCTCTTTTGGGCAACCTGAAGAGATTGATTCTGGAGTTTTATTTAGAACACTTAGTACAGTTAAGGAAAACGATCCAGAAAATGCAGCGAAATATACCGACTTGGAACAATACACAAAAGAATTGGAAGGCGTTTTATCTGAACATGCTGAAACATTTTATGGTGAACCGCTACCGCCTGAACAACAAACAGAAGCGGGAAAAACGCTGAGAGCACCGCGTTGTTTTCTCTATGAAAATAGTAAATTGATTGTTAATCCGAAGGTAAAAGATAATCCTAAATTAAGAGCGGCAATAAAAGATCTTAGAGGGAAACTCCAAGCCCTTAAGGAAAAATATGAAGGACTGGATTTCCCAGATCCTCCAACAATAGAAGAGATGGGAGGTAGTAAGGATCAAATACAATGGGCGCAATGCGGTGGTATGGCAGCAAATTCTTTAGCTGAACTATGCGCTAAAGACTTAGAGAAATTGGATCGTCTTGAAGCACAATTAAACAAAGTTGCTTAAGAAGAAGCGCAAGCGACTATTAAAGCAGTCACCGTTTTGTCATTGCCGCCCATGCTGATCATCATCCCATGAGGTTTCTTAGGCTCGATCTGATTCTCCGCCCTTCCTGTCAACTGCAACGCTAAATCCACCATCTGCCTGACTCCCGTCGCTCCGGTCGGATGGCCAAATCCTCCCAACCCGCCAGACAAGTTTGTAGGAATGTTCCCCTCTTTGGAAGTCGCTCCCTCCAGCACCAAATGTGCCGCTTTCCCAGGCTCTGCATACCCGATCGCTTCCAACGCCAGCAGCGCCGTGATGGAAAAACAATCATGCAGTTCAAGCAGTCCTAAATCCTCTTTCGAAAGTCCAGCCCGCTCAAGGGCATTGCCAGCAGCAATCGCCGTCGTCGACAACACCGTCCAATCGTCAGGATCTTTGGTAATGTCATCCTCCGCACCGACCACAGCCACTATTTCAACAGCATCCTCTTTTTTGATGCCGCATTTGGCCAGCCCCTCTTCAGAAAAAATCCCGATTGAAGAGGCTCCGTCACTGACCTTGGAACAGTCGGTCAAATTCAGATGCGGAACAAACCGCTTCGGATTGGGAGGGGTCAGTCCAAGCGTAAACAGATCCTCCACCCTATTGTGATACTCCTGCGCCTTGGAATTTTGACGGGCGTTGATGATGCACTGCTCATACCACTTGGCCATCCCCTGACGCGTCTCCTCATACCCGTACTTGTCGTAATAGGCGCCGGCACGGGTCGCGAAAATCCCCGGAAAGAAATGGGCATATCCCTGCTTGCGCTCTTTTGAATAGTAAGACGCGCCAGCCAGCACATCCGCTCCATACACAGCCTTCATCGCGTTCTGCATTTCAAAACCAGTCACAAACACTGCGTCAGCCGTATCGGCAAGGACTGCGTTCACCCCCATCGCAAGCGCGCGCCCTCCGGATCCGCATGCCCCTTCCACTGCTGTGCAGGGCTTTCCTCTCAACGAGGGCACCATAAATGGCAAAAAACCGGGAAGATTGGCCTGCTTGATAAACCGCCCCGACATAAAACTGGCAATAAACCCTTCATCAAATTCCGGCTGGCCCATCTGCCCGCAGGTCCTCTCAGCGGTCTCTTTAAGATACTCTTCAAAGGGACGTAATTGTTTGGGATTGAATTCGGGACGCCCCGAGCCCATGAACATGGTGGTGTAGGGGGCGGCAGCATAGACTTTTTTTCTCACTGGTGTATCTCCTGTGGAAGGTGCTCATAGTCGGGGCCATAGAGATGATAAAACCCGTTCATGATCACGGTATTGACATCCTCGATCGATCGCGCCACTCCGTCCGAAACCAGCTCGCGGGCAATATCGCGAGACTTCAACAAGTGAGAAGAAGCAAGGCGCGCCGTCGGAGTATTGAGCTCAAAAAGATTTCTCAAGTAGGTTTTCAACAGCTCATCGCGGTTTTTCTCTTTCCCCATCGTTTTCCACGGTAAATGCCCCTCGGGCAGTTCCCCGATCAGGTCGCCTGGAAGGTCCACATAGGCGTTCTTTTCAACGTCATATACTTTGTCAATCGCATGTCCCTTGTACTGAAAAAAACCGTCCTTCTGCGAACCGTCAGGGTGCTGGCCTCCTGTACGGCCGGCCGCTACCATATGATCGATCAGGTCTCCGTGAAACGCGATGTCGAGATAGCGGGTCATGATCTGCATCACACGATGCAAAACATCGATACCCACGTAGTCAAAAAGCTGGAAGATTCCCATTGGACGGATCAATAGATCCCGCGTCATCTGATCGACAAGGCAGAGCGCTTCGACACGGGAATGGGAAGATTCCAGTTCCGATACCTCTTTCAATGCTTCGTTGATCTCTCTCAAAAAATGACCGTTCCCGATAAAGCCTGCAACATCCTTGGAATAGACCACGATCTTGCCCAGTCGCTTTGCAAGTTCGTCCGCAAGCTCGATGAAGGCTTTGTCGCTGCCCTCGGCCGGAATAATCTCCAACAGTTTCTGCACGGCCGGAGGGTTGTAAAAATGGTAGCCGATGATCCGTCCTTTAAGGTCGGCGGCTTCCGCTAACACTCCAATGGGAAGGGATGAAGTATTGGTGAAAAAAAGCGCATCTTCGGGCGCGGTCTGTTTAAGCTCGTTAAATACGCGGGTCTTGATCTCAAGATCTTCAACAATGGCTTCAAAGATGAGATGGGCGTCTTTTGCCTGAGACAGGTCCCCTTCGAAGCGCACACAGTCCATCGCCCCCTGGACAAACGCTTCAATGATCTCCTCATTGCTGACGAGTCGAGGATTATCCTTATAGTAAGTACGCAGATCGTTGATCTGCTTTTCCGCAAACCGGGTCATCTGAGAGCGCAAATAGGTGCGCAGTCCCGGGAGGCCGTCCGTATTGGGATCGATCAGTGTCAGTGTGTAGGCTCCCGATCCCACTTTTCCCGTTGTCGATGCTTCCAACCGCGCGATCTCGCGCAGCAAGAGCAGCGAAATGCCGCTTCCCATTTTCCCGGCCGCTCCAATGACGGCGGCAGAGGTTAGTTTCTCATCTAACATTAGCTTCCCTTATCTAAAAATGCCTGCATCGCCTCTTCCCTTTCAGGAGTTGCGAAACAATGGGCAAAGTTGTTTTTTTCCAGTTCCAGCCCTTCCTTGATCGGAAGATCGCCCCCACGGTTCACTGCGTGCTTCCCTTGGGAAATCGCTGTTTGGGAATAGCCGGCGATCCGCTTGGCTGTCGACCGGCAGGCTTCCAATAATGACTCTTGATCAAAGACCTGATTGACCAGACCGATCTTTAGCGCTTCGTTCGCGTCAATGGGCTTTCCTGTCGCGATCATCTCTTTGGCCCTACGTGCGCCAACAGCTCGTGAGAGCCGCTGCGTCCCGCCAAATCCAGGGATAATGCCCAGCGTCACTTCCGGCAGGCCCATTTTCGCGGTCTCTGCGGCATAGATAAAATCGCAGGCCAGCGCCATCTCCAGTCCCCCGCCCAGGGCGAACCCATTGACGGCGGCAATGGTGATAAAAGGGGCGTTCTCCAACAGAAGCGTGACCTGTTGGCCAAGGGCGATAAAGGAGCGGATCCCCTCTGCGTCAAGCGTTTGCATCGCTTTAATGTCTGCCCCGGCGATAAACGCCTTATCACCTGAGCCTGTCACGATCAGGGCGGTCAACTCCCCTTTTTCGCTCTCTTCCTCTAAAAAACGCTTAAGTTCTTCCAAAAGTTCTAAATTTAAAGCGTTCAATGCTTTGGGACGGTCAAAGGTCAACAGCCCCACCTGAATGTTCTTTTCAAATCGTAAATGTTCCATTCTTTTAGGAATACCATACCGGGATTAACCCTTGCAAGGAAACACTTGAATCGGAGATATCTTTAGTTATGGAACTTAGCGCAGGTCAAAAACTATGGGACGCCCTCAGCGAGGAGTCCCCTTTGCAAGTTGTCGGGGTGATCAATGCCTATGCGGCGATGATGGCAAAAGAGGTGGGATTCCGAGCGCTTTATCTTTCCGGTGCAGGAGTCGCAAACTCTTCCTACGGCATTCCTGATATCGGAGAAACGACACTGGAAAATGTGATCGAGGACGCCTCGCGCATCACGCGGGCAGTCGACCTTCCCCTTCTAGTTGATATCGATACCGGTTGGGAACGGATAGAGGAAACGATCCGCGCCATGGAGGAGATCGGTGTGGCCGGCGTGCATATCGAAGATCAAGTGGCGAAAAAAAAGTGCGGCCACCTGAACGGAAAAGGAATCATCTCAACAAGCGAAATGTCTGAGAAGATCCGTGCATGCGTGGAGGCTCGCCGTGATCCGCGATTTGTGATCATGGCCCGTACGGACGCCTATGCGAATGAAGGGATCAATGGTGCATTGGAACGGCTGCACGCCTATAAGCAGGCGGGCGCGGCAATGATCTTCCCTGAAGCGATGCCCACGTTGCAGCTTTATCAAACGATCAAAGACGCGATACGCCTTCCCACTCTCGCCAACTTGACTGAGTTTGGTAAGACCCCCTTGTTTACATTAGAGGAGGTGAAGGAAGTGGGGATCGACATGGCCCTGTACCCTCTGTCGGCGAACCGCGCGATGAACCTTGCCGCCCTGAAAGTGTTTCAGGAGATCCGGCAAAAAGGAACGCAAAAAAACATTTTAGAGATGATGCAGACAAGGGACGAGCTGTATCATTTCCTGCAATATGTGGATGGACATCATGGTAGAAACTAAGACAAAACAGAAGACCGGCGGACTTGCCGGTATCATCGCCGGGGATTCCGGTATTTGCCTATGCGGCGCAGAAGAAGAGAGCCTGCTTTACCGCGGGTACCCGATTGAGGAGCTGGCCCGAAATGCGGGCTTTGAAGAGGTCGCCTGGCTGCTCTTGAGAGGAGAGCTCCCCAATGAAAAAGAGCTGACGGGATACAGGCAAAAGCTCAGGCAGCTGCGGCAGCTTCCTGAAGACTTGAAAAAGGTGCTCGAACTGCTCCCCAAAGAGTCCAACATGATGGATGTGATGCGGACCGGCTGCTCTGTCCTTGGAAATCTGGAACCGGAAGTCCAAGGCGGCGATCCCTTTCAGGTCGCCGACAGGTTGATCGCCTGCTTTGGGTCGATCTTACTCTACTGGTACCATTTCCACCAGTCGGGGAAACGGATCGATCTTGATACCGGAGAAGACACGCTGGCAGGACATATCCTCCACATGATTCTTCAGAAGGCCCCTTCGGACCTGCACAGGAAGTGCATGGACTGCTCGCTGATCCTCTATGCCGAGCATGAGTTCAACGCCTCGACCTTCACCGTACGGACGATCGCAAGCACCTTGCCAGATTTCTATTCCTGCATTTGCGGGGGGATCGGAGCTTTGCGGGGCCCATTGCATGGAGGCGCGAACGAACTCGCTCTTGCCCTCATTCAAAAGTACAACTCGCCTGAGGCAGCGAAAGCGGGCATCCACGAGACGCTTGAGAAGAAAGAACTGATCATGGGATTCGGACATCGGGTCTACACCACAAACGACCCCCGCTCCCCCATCATCAAAGAATGGGCGCGCAAACTTGGCGAAGATACAGGAAAAACAGAGTGGTTTCCGATCGCGGAACAGATAGAGAAGGTCATGTGGGACGAAAAAAAATTGTTCCCCAACCTCGATTTTTACAGTGCTCTGGCATACCATTTCATGGGAGTGCCGACACCGATGTTCACTCCCCTGTTCGTCATGTCCCGCATTTCGGGATGGTCGGCGCACCTGTTGGAGCAAAGGGCAAACAACAAATTGATTCGCCCACTTAGCAACTATGTAGGACCGGAGCAACAAACATGGAAACCTCTACCGAACAGGTAGTCGACGGCGTGATCGCAAAGATCGCGGACTATACCCTGAACTATATTCCGGAAAGCGAGGATGCATTCCGCACCGCCTCTCTTTGCCTTGCGGACTCGATCGGATGCGCCATTCTCGCCCTCCAGTTTCCCGCTTGCACGAAACTCCTCGGCCCCGTCATCCCCGAAACTGTCGTACCCAAAGGGGTCCCTGTTCCGGGAACGGACTATATCCTGGACCCCGTCAGCGCCGCTTTTGATATCGGGACCATGATCCGGTGGCTCGATTACAACGATACCTGGCTGGCGCTTGAATGGGGGCACCCTTCCGACAATCTGGGAGGCATTCTTGCCATTGCAGACTATCTGGACCGCAATGGAGAACGTCTGACAGTCAGGGACGTCCTTGCGGCGATGATCCAGGCGCACGAGATCCAGGGTTGTCTGGCGCTGGAAAACAGCTTTAACAGGATCGGGTTCGACCACGTGATCCTTGTCAAAGTTGCCACGACAGCCCTTGCGACCAAGCTCCTTGGGGGCGATGAAAAGCAGATCCAGGACGCCCTTTCTCAGGCTTGGATCGATACAGGCCCTCTCAGGACCTACCGCCACGCGCCGAATACCGGTTCGCGAAAATCGTGGGCTGCCGGAGACGCGACAAGACGTGGCGTCCAGCTCGCCTGGATGACCCACCAAGGCGAGATGGGATATGCCACTCCTTTGACTGCTCCTAAATGGGGTTTTGAAGATGTCCTGCTGCAAGGAAAACCTCTCCAGCTCAATGGAGAGCTGGGAAGCTACGTGATGGAAAACGTTCTGTTCAAAATTTCGTTTCCAGCCGAGTTCCATGCCCAGACAGCTGTGGAAGCTGCCTTCCAGCTCTATCCCGATGTCAAAAAGAAATGGGACCAGATAGAGAAAATTGAGATCCATACGCACGAGTCGGCGATCCGCATTATCGACAAGAAGGGGCCGCTTCACAATCCTGCCGATCGGGACCATTGTCTGCAGTACATGATCGCGATCGGACTCCTGTTCGGAGAGCTCAACGCCGAACACTACGAGGACAAGGTCGCGCAGGACCCACGGATCGACGCATTGAGAGAAAAAATGGTTGTGATCGAGAAGCCCCGCTATAGCAAGGAGTACCTCGATCCTAAGCTCCGCTCCATTGCGAACGCGTTGACCATCTATATGAAGGACGGGACAAGCTATGGCCCTGTTGAGATGGAATACCCGCTAGGGCATCGGAAAAGACGTGCTGAGGGTACCCCTCTGCTATTTGAGAAGTGTGAGAAGAACCTCTCCACGCTTTACAAGAAGAGGGAAGTGCAGGAACTGATGCAGCTCTTCCACGATCAGGAATCCCTTGAAGCGCTGCGTGTCAGCGAGCTCATGGATAGGCTGGCCGGATCAAGATAATGATCAATTCAATTTGAGATTCTTTTCAGTTCACTAATGTCAATGCGTTCGCTTGGAGTTTTGGGATCATTGCCGTTGGCTTGGTAATGACCAATGAAGTATTCATAATCATAAATCCACCCCCTATATGAAACGGCTTTCTCGGGCTTATCTTGTGAAATAGGACAAATCGTTTCGTCATCCACACGAGTTTCAGAATCAATCGGAAGTTGTCCATAAGAGGGAATATTGGATTTTCTCTTATATTTGATCCAAGGACTCCAAGTCTCTAAATACGCATTTAATTTTTCATCTGTACAGGCAGCTTCGATTTGATTCCCGAATTCCTGGATTTGTGCATCTGTAATATCCGCACATCGTCTAAAAATCATATTTCGCGTTTTGGTGGGAAGATTAAAGCGATCGGCCAAAGCGATTTGAAAAGCTAAATAGACTTCGATCTCATCAACAAATCGCAAGCTTTCCACGTGTTCCTTGGCTTTTTCATTGACCATTTCGAGCAGGAGAAAACGCCTGCCAAGATCTTTTAAATCCTCTTCTGAGAAATTTTCATTTTCAATGTTACGTATCTCTATCATCAGCTCGATTTCATTGAACCCGGAAATAATGCGATCGTCACAGGTGTCTGTTGCATAGTAAATAGAGTTAACAGCTTCTTCTTTTACCTCTGAATCTTCGCTCATCTTTTTGAACATATCCACTACACGTTTTGCCAAAAATGAACGGGTGTGCGTGTTTTTGTATTCTGCTGTCGAGGTTAAACGGGTAAGGAAGTCAAGGACTTTATTTGCATATTCATTAAAAGTTAACTGTGGAACCTGCTCTTCTTCAGCAAGATTCGCCCAAAATTGAAGACCTTGCTGAATGCTTGCAAATTGTTGGGTAGGCTGGCTAGCTCTTTGAGAGAAATGAAAACGCATTCCCGGAGCTTCGCTTGCCCGCAATCTGGTAATGACCGCATCCGATAAACCTGCTCCAGATAAGAAGACATCTCTTATTGTTCCATCAAAACTTAGTCCCCAATGGGTAATTGCATTTGGCAAGGAGGTCAAGCCCGTGCAGCCAACAAGAACAACCGCACCACGAACTAATAAGTCGTCAGGCAAAGATGTCAAGCCTGTGCATAGCCCAATATCCAGATACCCTCCAACAGAGAGGTTAGCTGGAAGAGAGGTTAAACCTGTACACATTCTTAAACTCAAATACCCACCAAGGCACAAGTTGTCAGGAAGTGAGGTTAAACCTGTGCAGTCTCTTAAATAGAGTCCTCCTCCAATGGAGATACCAGCAGGAACCGAAGTCAATCCTGTACACCCCTGAAGAATCAAATTCCCTATAACAGAAAGATTGTCAGGAAGTGAGGTCAGACCTAAACTATCGCTAAGATCCAAATTTCCTAAAACAGAACAGAGATTGGCAGGGAGAGAGGCGAATTCTGAGTTTCTAAGGATTAGAGATCCTGTCACAATTATTCTTTTATTCTCAGGAAGCGCATTCCAGCTCAATCTTTGAATAAATTCTTCCGGAGTTAAAGTAAGATCATCTATTAAGCCTGATTCAACAACTCTTTCAATGGCTGGATTTTCGACAATTTCTTCATGATCTTCAATTGGTGCTGCTGTTTCCTCTTCGGTTGGCAAAGTCTGTGCGATCCCTTGAGCAGTTGCTACTTCCTCAACAACTTTCGCTATTTTAAAAGATCCGGACTCAACCACTTGATGAGAATTAAAGTGTTCAACTGTCCAACGGAAAGCTGCAAATGATCCGATAAATAAAATTGGCGAGGAAAAAATGGCCCCTGCTAGAGCTGCGACAACAGCGGCAGCTTTTTGCCACCCTTTGAGCTTGTTGAACGAGTTTATTGCTTGTGTAAATTCGTTATTGAAAGGATTGAAATAATTTAGAATAACCACGCAAAACATTCTTATTAAAAGTTTATATATACATATTATACAAACAACAAATAATTAATTTTACCGTACTAAATACCCTCTGATTCATGAAGCTATCCTGTCGCCGTAGGCGATCCTGCTTATCCTGTTATTTTAGATCATTCACGATCAGGAATCCCTTGAAG
>CAZWOB010000032.1:0-24282 GCA_964635295.1 uncultured bacterium | reverse complement strand
ACGAAAAGGCGAAATGGCTGCAATATTTTATGAATATTGAGAATCCGGAACTGGCCATCCAGACAGTGATCGAAGAGGATTTACAGCACGAGGCAATTGCTGACAAATACCTTGAAGCCTTGGCTGTTGCCAAGCAGGAAGAGAAATTCAGGGATGTGATCGCGTACTTGATCCCTCAGGAAAGCCGCTTGCCTCGCTTGAAAAAACTAGGAAAGCTTGCATACGACGAAGGCTTGAGGACGATAGCGGAAAGCGCGTTCGTCCGGATCTTAGAGCAGGACCCGGATGATCAGGAGACGATCAGGTCTCTTGGATACATTGTTTATTTCCAGGGAGACTACAGTCGTGCGCTTCCTTTACTGCAAAGAGTCGATCATCAGCTGCTTGCCTATTTGTATATTGGGGAGATCTTTCAAATCAAAGGCTGGGTCGGTCTTGCCAACAGCTATTACCATTGTGCTTACCGAGCGTACTGTGAGCTCGAAGATCCCTCTGATGATCAAAGAGCGGTATATGCGACAGTCCTTTATCGTTTGGGATATTTTTGCGAGGCATTAGGGATTTATGAACAGTTGTTAATTAAGGGGGCCGAGAACCAATATTGGATCGCCGATTACGCGAATATGTTAATCGACTTGGGGTATTTGGATAAAGCGAGGTGTGTCTTATGGCAACCGTTGAACGAGCTGCCAAATGAATCTTTGCAATTAACAAGAATTAGATATTTCAGCACCAACCTCTGTTATATGCAGGCGCTAAGTCTGACCAATGAGCTCGTCAGCCAATATCCAGAATCGGGACAGGCGCAGGCATCTAAAGCCAGTATTGAATGGACATTGAAGAGATGGCGGAAGGCTTTTTGCTCGATTCAAAAGGCGCGGGCATTGGAGCCTAAAAATGAACTGTATTGCTTGACGCAACGGGAAATATTGAGAACCCATCGACCTGAAACGATGGCAACTTTTGAATACCGCGTGACAGGTACTGACCAATATGAGCGTTATGGCTATTTTTCCTATAGACATCCCATCAATGCAGCGAACCTTCTCTTTACCCGTCTTGATACCGACAATATCGATGTTGAAGATTACGTCAATACGACAACCGGCGTGCTGGAAGACCGCGAGGCCAGGCGTTTTAAAGCTGAGGTATCGTGGATTCATCGATTGTGGTATGGAGGAGCCCTCACCTCTTCAATTTATTTCAATGGTGATGGAGCAGGAGCGGGCCTCCTTTTCCTTCATCCCGATCTCTACGGTTCAACACTGTTCTCTTTAGAGTATCACCGCCCGAATTGGGATTTTACGCAGACAATCATCGAAGATGGCAACCGCGACATGGTAGCCTTCAAGCGGGTGCAACCGTTACTTCCAAGGTTTGAAGTCTCTTTTGGGGCTGGATTGAACCGTTATAATCTTGATAACTTGAGCAACGCGGCATCTTCCTGGAGTTTAGAAGGAGGGGCCACCTATTTGCTTTCGAAGGGTAACCCGATTAGCTGCCTCATGGGCAAAGAGGGAGTTGTTAGCTTGAATTACTATCTCGATGCCGAGTATCGGATCGAAGAGAAAGAGCGCCTGGGCCCATTTGACCAGCCGTTTTCACCTCTTCCTTTAGTCAGCAGGGAAACTCATGCCGGATTTGTTTACTTATCGAAACGGTTTGGTAAATGTCTGTCCGCTGATGGATTCGGGGGGATCAGCTATGATCGTGAGGCAGGAGGGAATGTTGTTCCTATCTGGGGGTCGCAGATACATTTCGGAGACCTTGATTCATTCCATGGTCGATTAGAATACAGCCACAGCACAAGCACCGAGTTTTCAACCGAAAGCGTTGATCGCTACCTGATCGACCTTCGTTGGCTTTGGTAAAAAATAGAAAAAAAACCGGATTTTAAAAATTGTTTTATTAAAAAAATTATTATATAATTAGACTGGAAGGGTATTCTTTCATCATAACTTATCCAAAGCAGTTATTATGAAAATTCATGAAATAGACAAGAGCGAGTATGAAGGATATATAAAGTTATTGTCCTCATTAGAGTTTTTCCACGAATTGCCCAGGCAGTCCGTAGACGAGTTGTTGTCCAGTATGACATTGATGTCAATTAATGCAGGTGAAGTACTGATTCATCCGGATGAAGAGGATCGCTCGATGTATGTTCTTGTTACTGGAAGGCTGCAGGTAAAGTCCAATAATAAGCATTCTGAAGGTGAGTACATGGCTGAAATCACCGAAGGTAACATTGTTGGCGAAATTTCACTTTTAACAGGACAGAAAAGATCTGCGCTTGTCGTTGCGATAAGAGATTGCCTGTTGTTAAAACTGGAGAAACATGCGTATGAAAAATTTGAGAGCAAGAATGCAGAATCTGCGTTGCTTATATCAAAGAAGTCTTTAAATCGCCTGGTCAGTCCTAAGAAGGAAAAACTGCCTGGTGAAGACATACGATTGATCGCTATCGCTCCAGCGGGAACTTCCGATCATACCCGTTTTGCAAACACGATTGAACGCCTTTTGGACCAGGAATATGATGTGGCGATCATCGATGGAAAGATGTTTGAAGAGAGCTTTAAAAGCGACCTGCTTCACAATGGCTCTGATACAGAAAGCAATATTCATATTATTCGATGGATCCAAAAACTTGAGAGGCAGCACCGTTATGTCATCTTAATGACCGACAAAGAGATGACCCCCTGGAGCAGGAGGTGTCTGCGCTGTGCTGACTATATTATGTTCGTTGCCGAAGAGGGGGCTGATCCTCACTTGAATTCGATTGAGTCAACACTTCTGACTGAAGTTGATATCATTAACAAACGTCCCGATCTCATTTATGTCCACAGCGACAGCACAAAATCCATTACGAACACCCATAATTGGTTGGATAAACGACCGTTTGAACGCGTCTTTCATATCAAAATGAATGACCAGAACACCCTTGACCGGATCATTCGAGTGATCACTGGTACCGCCTTGGGAGTCGTGTTCAATGGTGGGGGAGCAAAAGGGTTTGCTCATTTAGGGGTCATACAAGCGCTTATCGAAAACCACATTCCGATTGATTTTATCGGTGGCACAAGCATAGGGGCAATCGTTCCATCGTTTTATGCGCTTTTTGGAGTTGAAGAGTCGATAGAGTTAATGAAAATTTTTGCAAAATCCAAATACTTTGATTTTACCTTCCCCTATTTATCCATACTGAAAGGGCAAAATGTGTCGACGGTATTGCAAGATTGCTATAGGGACATAAGGATTGAGGATATGTGGCTTCCTTTTTTCTGCGTATCGTGTAATTTATCAACATATTCCCTTGAAATTGAAGATTCCGGCTCCTTGTTTCAAGCGATACGATGTTCGATCTCCTTGCCGTGTATATTTCCCCCAATGACAATCGATGAGAATGTGATTATTGATGGAGGCGTATTGAACAATTTACCTGTCGATGTGATGAGGAAGAAAATGAGAGGAGGGCGCGTTCTTGCTGTCAATTGTAATGCTGACGCGGTCCCCCTTGTCCCCAAACCTTATGATCAGCCCTTTGTATCTGGCTGGAAGCTTTTGTGGGATCATTTTTTTCGTGAAAAGAATCATAATGTGAATGAAGAAAATATGATCAGCATCATCAACTCAACCCTTTCGCTTGCTTCTGCGGCCCATGAAAAAAGGATGCTCAACGAGGCTGATTTTTCGATATCGATCAATACCAATGAATTTGGCATCCTCGACTTCAATAAGGCTGCAGCGATTATGAAAATCGGGTATGAGACAGCCATGCAGCAATTGGCCAAGGTTCCGTTCAGTCTGATCGCTGGATGATATACGGATAATGAACCTATCTCATTAAAAAGATTTATCCAGATTTGGATGGATTTCTCTCCCAAGGGGAAAAGGCGCCAAATATGGTTGAAAAATTTTAATGAGATAGGTTCATATGTTTCAATAAAAATCTATATTTTGTAAGCATCCTCTTAACCGCTATTGGTTCTCTACTCTCTTCAACAGTTTTAAATCGATTTCTTCACTTGTATTCATGGGGTTTTTACCACTTGCTTTGTATTGTCCCACAAACATGTCATAGTCATAAATTGTCTCCTTGTACGAGACAGGTTTTTTAGGAACATCCTGCAGAATTGGGCAATTGGTATCATCGTTTATTACGGCTTGGTCATCGATAGGTAGATCAGCATAATCGGGGACAGTCTCATTCTTTTTTAAAAATTCTACCCACGGACTCCATGTCTTTAAAAACTCTTCGAGTTTATCCTCAGAGTATTCTTCTTCGATCGTGTCTCCGACCGCGATCAGTTTATCATCTGAAATCTGGGCACAATTGCGGAAAATCATGTTGCTTGTTTTGATGGGGAGTTGGAAGCGGTCCTTGAGCGCAATGCGAAATGCCAGGTAGACCTCGATTTCATCGACAAATGAGAGTGTGGTGATATGTTCTTTTACTTTTTCATTCACCATTTCCAGCATTAAGAATTGTTTTCCCAATGCCCGCAAGTCTTCTTTTGTATAGTCACTGTTTTCGATTTCATGAATTTTAACCATCAATTCGATTCGATCAAACGCTTCAATGATTCGATCGTCGCAGGTAGAGACTGCATTGAACATCAGGTTGATGGCGTTTTCACGTATGATCTGATCAGTTTCCATCAAAACAAGGATATCCATAACCCTTTGAGCAAGGTAGTGACGCGTATTGTTGTTTTTATATTCTTGAGTTGATGTCAATCGTTGGAGATATTGCAGAATATTATTCAGTTCCGTTTGACCAACCTGAATGACGGGTCGTTTGTTAGAATTGGCTTTCTCAGCCCAGAATTGTATAGCTTCTTCCATGGTTGGGAAAGCATTAATCGTGGGTGTCTCGGCTTGTTGTGAGTAGTAAAACTGTATGCCGTCGTGTTGACTATCTCTTAAATGTTGGATGATCTCTTGTGATAGACCGGTGCCTGTTAGGTTTATTATTCTTAGCTGACTAGATGAAGTATAACCAAGTTCTGTGATGGAGTTTGGTAACGAGGTCAAACGGGTACAGCCTTCGAGGCTTAGGTTACCTCCGACTTGCAGGCTTTGTGGTAATGAGATCAAGCCAGTGCAGTCTTCGAGATACAGGTCACCTTTAACTTTCAGGCCTTGTGATAATGAGGTCAAGTCAGTGCAGCCCATGAGATCCAGGTCACCTCCGACTTCCAGGCCTTGTGATAGTGAGGTCAAGCCAGAGCAGAAAGTGAGATACAGGTTACCTCCGACTTTCAGGCCTTGTGCTAGGGAGTTCAAGCTAGAGCAGCGAGTGAGATACAGGTCACCTCCAACTTTCAGTCTTTGTGGTAGGGAGGTCAAGCTGGTGCAATCGTTGAGATGCAGCCTGCCTCCTACTTTCAGGTCTTGTGGTAAAGAGGTTGACTGAATTTCTTTGTTTTCAAATTTGAGATGTTCAGTCACGTGTAATAGTTTGGGCATTGATTTTACTGGCTGATCTCTAGATATAGTTAAATCACCTCTAAGGTAAACCTTGTCTGGGCCTGTCCATTCACCTTTCTCATTGAAATATTCTAAAAATTCGTCCTCAGTGAGATGTGTTGCCGAGGATTTTTGGGTATTACACGAGGTTGAGGAACTAGCATGTTGGGGAGTATTGTTGTCCTTATTATTTGTGGAAAGGGAGGTATGATTAGTCTGTCTTTCATTTTCGGACCTCGATTGTTGGTATTGATTGTTTGGTAAATAATTATTTCTTATTTCTTCTAGCTTTCCATCGTTTTTGGTTTTATGATTTTTTTTATTTATACGTCCTTTCAAATATTCAATTCCTAAACCGATCCCATAAACGATACCTGCAAATAACGGGAAAATGATCGTTGCTATAGAGAGTATTTTCAAACAAGATAGGAAACGTTCCTTGGGAATGATCGTTTGATCTAATGGATTACCGACATTATTGAAATATTGAGCTATGTTTGTATGTATGTTCATTTATTTATCCTCTTTTTTAATAAAATTATTATAAAATAAAATTTTTATTATATTTACCGTATGCATAGGGGTAAAAATACCCTATAATAAATGTGTAATGTTCATTAATTTAACGATTGATGGATTCGATTTCAGACGAGTCGGTTCGGAAATTCCTGAAATTGGGTGAGAAAATTCACTTAGTTATCTATTTCTTAAAGTGGATTACTTCAATAACTTTGGAGATTCTTTATAAATCTTTTTTTAAAATAAATATTTAAAATGTTATAATAATTATGATAGGTAATTCCAATATATGTAATTATTATGACTACAAGTTCAGTTCCTTCTCCCGGGATGGGAGATAAAAGTAAATATACACACCAACCAGATCTGTCTAGAGAAAAACAAAAGGCGTTAGGCGATGCCGCCGATGTTGACTCAGCGGATATGCTGAGTGCTGCGTCAACATCATCAGGACGCCGAGCCCCAAGGCCGACGGGAACTTCGCTGCCGTCAATGTTGTCGCCTGATAGGCAGCAGCAGATGCTCGATTCTGTTGTCAGCGTCGTTAGAAGTGAAACAGCAACGCCGTCTGCTTCTCAATCAGATAGCGACACAAGCTCAGATTCCAGTGCTTTTGCATCTTCCAGTTCGAGCGGATCAGAAGGTGAGTACGAATCTCTTGCGAGGTATTCAGGAGAGATCATCGACTCATTCACTTTGGTAGCCAGATCTTCCGGGAAAGCACAAAGGCGAAAAACGTTCAGAGACCAGACTGTATTGGCAGGAAGCAGGCCCCATCACCTAAAACAGGATGTCCTTCCCTGGATATCCAATATTTTCAGAGCGGGAAGTAGAGGGGACCGTTATATTCAAGCTGAATTTCGGAAATTGATTACTGATAGCGAGCATATAACGCCCGAGCAAAAAGCTGCGTTAATCAAGGGAATGGAAACGAAAGAGTCAGAAGCAGAGCAACATCTCACTAAATTATTTGAAACCCAAACGGATAAACCTGAACTGCGTGAAGGTGGCGATCAGATTCTTATGCCTGATAAAAACACTGTGGCTGAATTTAAAACGCTAACGAAAGGGATCCAATCGAGTGTTCATGAACATTTACGTGGAACAGCTGTTTTATATGGGCAATTAGCCTTTGATAAAGACCTCGGCTTGTCAACTGAAGCTTTAGAGGAAGTTAAGGCGTTCGTCGGCAGAATGCAAAAAGAGGCGGCAGGCATTGAAGGAGAGCAGCGTTTTGCGATTATTCACGAGCAGGCGGAATGGGATCCTGAAAAAGGTGTTCAGCGGTATATGGCATTCTTCAACCCTGAGAATGGAAGAAATATGATGGTCAGGAGCATCTTTCGAGCTTTAGGACCGGGATATTCTTCTCAAGCGCCGCGTAACAGAACGCTAGACAATGCTTTTGTTCCCAATTTTTTTGACACAAGCATTGTGATCGATGATAAAGGGGATGGATCCTTAGCAGACTTATTAGCTTTGTTGGATCTGTCAGCCTCCCGTTCAGCAATCACGAATGAGTTTTCCCAGCAGGATAAAGGGGTGAGGATAGCTGTCAATCACAAGCTTGTGTTACAGGTCCTCACAGGGCATGCTGGTAAAAAATTGAGCAAGATGACCTGGGAGGAGATGCAAAGAGCTGCAAGCTCAGGAGATCCTATCGTCTTGACTTCGCAAACAGTGAATTTACTGACGCCCGACAGATTGCGGACAATGGCTGTCGAAAGCATGGCTTTTCGGGATGTCGCAGGCAAGATCCACCACGGCTTGAGCGGAAGCCCGGCTGACGATGAGCGTACACTGGCTCTAGAGAACTTAGAGGTGTATCGAAAGTTCAATGGCCAGACAATCATGCTCGAGGTTGTCAATACAGCTGGAGAAAAATTACATGTCCCAATCAAGTTCGACCTTCGCTATTTCAATATCCCAAACAATGTCATGCATGAAAAAATGCCGGAATTTTTAACGTTTTCAGAAGAACTGCAAGCGGAAAATAATGAGTCATGGAAAAAGCTGGAAGGAGATTCACGTCAACAGCTTGACAAATTAAGAGCACAGTTTGTCGAAGGGGTAAAGGATTTACCTCTTGCAGAACAAGCGAAGTTGCTTGAAGTATGGGATGCTCAAGTTGAGAAAACAAGGTCGCGTGAAAAGGTGATGTTAAAAACGATCAGAAGCGGTTCGTTAAGTAAAACGTCAAAAGCGTTTAAAGAATGGCAGCAAGAAGCTGATGAACTTTCGAATATGATACGCGATCTCAAAAATAATCCAGATATTAGCCTCGAGATGAAAAAGCAACTGGCCATTATTGAAGCATACAGCATGGTTGCAGATCTCTATCTGGATACCAGAGAGCTATATCTCAGTGGGATGAGCGGCGACCTCAGTAAAATGGACAATAATCGATCTGCATTGGCAACTAGGATGATCGCCCTTGGAATGATATTGGAAGATGTAGAGGTCCATTTTGGGTGCCGGAGCGGAAAAGACCGCACGGGACTTGTCGATATTGAGCTTAAGCTTTTATTTGCGACAGCTATGCTGATTGGCAGAATGCCCAGTTATCGGGAGCAGGAACGTTTACCCTATATGACCGCCTGGCGTGAAACAATGACGATGGAATCTGGAAATGTCGATGCAATTGTCAAAGCGAACATGGGAGCAAGGATGGGGATCAATACCGGAGGATCAGCCTCAAGGCCTCTTGAGGTGGCAGAAGCTGGTAAGAAAATGCAGCACGATGAATTCACTCAGGCCTCACAGGCGTTTGCCGGTGCCGCGTCCAGGCCGATGACAGACCGACAGGTGGAGGCTAGCCATCAGGAGTACTTTAGAGATTTACCCATCGTCATCACAAGATAATACCCCTAAATTTTCGAGCAGATAAATCATTGCTGTATGCGTAATTTTACCTGTCTTTGGATCGACCACCTTTTTTTCTAAGTAATTGAAAACCCGTTCAGTTTCCAATTGTTGGGGGATGGTCTGAGTTTCACTCACCCAGATGTCGTGATTTTCCCTAAGATATTCAGCGGCGACGGATTTACTCATCCCTGTGACTTCCTGGGCAATTTGTGTGTATTTGGCCATTTCCCAATCCTGAGGGAGGTTTTCCTTAAACCAGTCGATCACCAGGTCTTTGTCGATCGAAGCTCCTGGCCCGTTGATCGCACTTTCTATTTCATCAATCACGCTCGCAGGATAATACCCATCGTTAAACCGTTTGTTGACTTGAACGGCATCCAATTGGCTCGGAGCGCTAATATCATTGAAGTAGAACCGTCTTCTTTTTGCTGCATCTGTGATCCCTGCTCCTTCGTCGATAATCTGCAGGATTCGATTGAGAATGTGCACGTTTTGCACATGATCAAAATTCACCAGGCTTTGGGCAATCCTGTGGTGAAGCTGTTGCAACCTTCTCAGGATCTGATTGCGCAACGTAGGAAAGTCACCGGCCAATTGACTATAGATATAGGTGGCGTCGTTTAGGTATCGCGTTCCGCAGAGACCTCCGGCAAGGGCTAGTTCGATGACCGTAAGAGCATAGGGCGTGGGATTTGTATCGCTTTTTTCTTCAGTCGATTTCTCTTTAACGTGATAAAGAATGGCTTTTACAGTCTTGTTCAAATGCTGGTACCAGATGTTCAACGCTTTTGCCGCATGGCATAAGTCTGTAAGTTTGTCCAGAAGGTCGGGGGCTAACGGCGTTGCTCTTAAGTTTTCAATCATTGCCAGAAGATCTGAAGCTGGTTGATCGATCGGAACAGCTTTTTTCTCAAGATCGTAATAGTCGATCAAGGCGTTCAAAAGAGTGATCAGTTTATCCTTTTGATCCTGATCTGATATGTTTGCGGACAAAGCCTCTTTGATCTCTAACAGGTCCCCTTGAGGATCTCCGCTGGGAATTTTTGGAGTCCCTGTTTTCGGTACGTGGTTTTCCAGATCTGTGAAAAATTCCTTCAGCTTGTCGGTAAGCTGTTCAACTGTATAATGATCCCTGTTCGCGTCGACAATCGAAACTGGATCTATATAACCGGGCTGGTCGGAATGTTCGAAGTTGATTTCATCAAACATGACTAACAATTGCCCAACCTCGATTTCACCGAGTGTGTTCTCCCACTCGTCCATCTCCATTGATTCAGGCGGACGTATTGCGAGCAATTCTCCCGACTCCAAAATATGTGATTGAGTAAGTTCTGTCATGGCATCGTATAGCAGGTCGACATTTGCTTCTGGGAATTTTGTGCGGATGCGTTCTATTCCTGTCAGGTAGTCCTCTTTAGACATCCTTTTCACTAACTCTTTGGCAAGCTGAAAATTACCAAGTAAATACGGGATCTCAAGCGGTGTCGATTGGGATGTTTGGATATAATTGTCTGCCTTCTTTATCAGCCGGTTGAATTTATCGGGTTCCCCATCTTCCAAGACCGATATGACGGCCGGATGTTGAGAAAAAAGCTCCGCGAGTAATGCGACCGGCCCGGACTCAATGAACAGGGCAAGGGGCGTATCTCCGTGGCGGCTTTGGATATGAGGTTTTGCTCCGTTTTTCAGAAGAAGGAGAAGGAGGTTGAGGTCTGTACATTTGAAAGTGTAATGAAGAGGAACATATCCTTCGTCATTTACTGCGTTTGGGCACGCTCCGGCATTTAACAACAACTGTGTGACCGCAAGGTTCGATCGATCGCACGCCATATGCAGGGGAGTATCCAGTTCACTGTTATGCGCGTTGGCATTCGCGCCTTTCTCTAATAAGAGGGCGACGACTGAAGGATTGCCATTGATCACAGCAAAGTGCAGGGGAGTGTATTTCTTCTTACATGAAAGATGGATGTTTGCGTGATGTTCAAGCAGCCAGGAAACCATTTCTCTATTCCCCGAGGAACATGCGAAATGCAAAGGGGTATGACCTTTGCTGCTCAGAGGGGCGTTTACATCCCAACCATTTTCCGCGAAAAATTCTAGAAGCCATTTTTGCTCATGGTTGAGCAGATAGAGGACAAAGTCTGAACGGGAGTAAGCGTTGATTAGTTGAGTGCGGTAAAAATCGTTGATCAGAGACTGCATTCGGTGCTTACCGAAAACGCAAGTGGGAGATGCCGCAATAGCCTGAGCTATCGATAAAAAAGCGACAAGGTCTTTTGGATTTTCCGGGGGGACGCTTTCTCTTAAATGCCTTTGCAGGGATTCAATTTTTCCAGCAAAACGGTAAAATGCCTGTAATTTTTTCACTGCTTCCTCAGGAGAGGAACTGGTTAAAATTCCCTCTGCGGAAGGCGCTGCAATTCTGCTCACCTTTTTTCTAATAGGCGTCCATTCAGCTCTAGAACTTGAAGATGCCGCGGGCATAGGAATAGAAGAGGCTTGCGCCTCCAAATGCCCTGGGTCCAGTTCTCGCTCAAGGACACTCTTAATAAAGGAATTAACACTTGAAATCATATAATCATGATAAATAATTTCTGTTAAGAAACAGTAAAGATATTCTTATCAAACACTTCATTTTTTCTTAATTCCCTCTTAAACCAGATCAAATACCTTTTTCTTCGTTTTTGTTATGAAAAGGAGATGAAGCCATGAGCTTTTGTAATTTACTTATTCACGGTCTTGGAGGACAGCAACAGCCGCATTTGCGCGGCAACTATGCTGTTGATGTCGTCACGGCCAATGAGGGAAGATCAGGATTTGAAGGGGAAGATGCTTGCGTCCAGGACGATTACGTCAAATCGGCATCTATCGACAGTGTTGTACGGGTACACACGGTTTCCGACCCCATTCGAACAGATCAACGGGGGTTCTGGCGTCAACAAAAAAGCCAAAGCTTTTCCGCTTTTGCTGTTACCTTTGTTATTGGTGTTGCCTCTGCAGTCGCCGCCGTTGCGGCAGGAGCGGCGTTCCCTCCAGTTTTAGGAGTGGTAGTCATCACAAGTATCGTTTCATTTTCCAGTTTTGGATTTTCATTTGTCTCATTTATTCGGTTAATGCAAGCGAAAGATCAATACAAGCAATGGGAAGATCCGTTGCCTAAACTGATCGAGCAGCGAAAACGTGCGGGAACTGAAGGGTTTTCCTATGTCTATGGCAATCAATTAAAGGGGCGCCTGGTCACGCGATCTGAGGTGCAGGACCTTTGGCATGCGCAGATGGAAAAAACCCGCTCAGGCTTTCTAACAGCTGTTCAGGGGCTTGACCGAGTGAGGGGAATGCAAGTCAGGGAATTTTTTCAAACAGGTCTCCTAAGCAGGGAAAAGCTCGCTTATGCTTTTTCCGAAGAGGTTCCAGCATCACTTGAATTGCTGTCTGATCAATATAGCGGACTCCAAACGCAATACAAGCAGGTATGCCGGATAACTGAAGGTTATAAACGATCGCTCAGAAATCAGCAGCAAGAGAGATTGTGGGCGAATGACCGGCAAAGAGACCTCCAGCTTCAGCCATGGATTCAATGGTTCAACGCAAATTATCGTGAGCCTTTGGAAAGGGAGCGCCATATCCTCGTTATTGAGGGAAGAGGGCATAGAGGCGCACTGGTCGTGGCCGGCGCAGTAGACCCTCGAGTCCGTGAATATGATAACAGGCTTGAACGGTTGAATGCCGTCTTCCAATCAATGACAGCGCCTATCTATGCGCTTCACGAACGCAATCGTCAACAGATCAATAGCTGGGCCGAAAGGGAAATGCAACGGATCGATCAAGGTGAAGATGAGCAATTGAGCCTCTTCTTTGATCCCATCGCCCAATTGGTCTCCCAATATGGGAATGTTGAGCCCTCGGTTCAGACAGATGAGCGTTTGTATCCTGATCTGTCTGAAGATGTGGTTCCGTCCGCACCGCCTCTTGAAGAAGAGTACCATCCTCCTGCATACAATCCTGAATGGAACAGCGTTGTCGGTGAAGTGGACTGGGAGCGGGGAATCCTTGAGGTGACCACAACGCGTCGCGTTTACGGATAGTGCGTCTTGGGCCTTATTGCGAAGAGAGAGGCGGCGATAAAGGCCGCTTCTCCAGCTAAATAGAGGTAATAATAAATTTCGCCGCCTGAGCCGAAGCCGTAGCTGTGAAGGCCTGTGCCAAGGATATAGTTGACCCCATACCAGGTAAAGCTGATCACCATCAACCCCACTATGCTGCCAACAGCCAGTCCGTCGTACCGAATATGCCCAAAGCGGTAGGCATGGATCCAGATCAGATAGACGCAGCTGGAGATAAAGGCCCACGATTCCTTAGGGTCCCAATCCCAAAAACGTCCCCAGCTTTCAGCTGCCCATACGCCTCCTAAAATTGTTCCGGGAATCAAAAGGGCTGTACCCAGGTACATGGCTTGCAGGATCTGTCTTCCAAATCGTTCCGTCTGGTCTGTTTGTCTTCCTGAGATGAGGCGCGAGATCAGGTAAAAATGACCGAGCACTCCGGCCAAAGCGAACATGCCGTAGCTTCCGACTACCATCAAGACATGGACCGTGAGCCAGTATTGAGAGTCAAGCACTGCTTGGACATTATCGAGGCGTTGGTTCAATTGCGTAATTTCAAGAAGAATGAGAAGCAGGACATTCACAACGGATGCCGACAGGATCAGCCACCTTTCCCTCGAAAAGAGTTGGAGGAGAAATCCTCCTAACATCGCCACCCAGGGGACGTAGATCACGGTTTCAAACATATTGGACACCGGCGGTCGTTCAAGTACATAACACCTGAGGACCAGTATGGCTGTGTGCAAAAGGAATGCACCGACTGCAAAAAACATGTATGTTCGATTTTGCAGGAAAACACCGCTGAGGAAAGAAAGCGCGTAAAGGGCAGCGCAAGCGATCAACCAGGAACGACTGTACAGAAGACTCTCTGCTTGTAATTGGGAGGTTGAGGGATAGGTCAGTGCTTTTCCTTCTGCTTCTAAATAAGGCTGACCGGCAATCGTCTGGTATCCTTCGTTCAATAGTTGTGTCAGCTGATCAATATTTCGTGCTTCGTATGCTGCTTTCAATTTTACATACAGGTCATCTGGATAAGGGGTGAAATTTGAAACATCAAACGCAAGGGCTCTAAGTGAGATCCATTTGCCAGGCATTGCACGGTAGGGAAGCGCTTTGAAATCATCTCCAGCCCTTTGAAGCCTGATATGCAGGGGTTGTAAACGATCATCTGCTGGAGGGAGGCGTTTTAAGCGGTATAGCTTACCAAGCAGAGATTCCGCTTCGGTCTGCGCTTTTTTGTTGACTCCTTTCGCAATCACAGCTCCAACCTCAAGAAAGCTCCAGGGGCGATCTTTAGGCGTCGATAGAATTTCAATACCGCTTTCCGTGCCTTTGACCCAGAGGCCGGGAGCTATTCTGTTGAGCTCAATCGGCTCGTCGCCAGGAACATGCTGCCCTGCAATTAAAAGGGACGCAAATCGACGGCCGGCCTGAGGATCGTGAAAAATCGATTGATTGATTTCAGTAAAAGAAAAATGGGACTCCTTCACCTTCAGTCCGAGCGCATTTTTCAGCTCTGCTGATTGAACAAACAGAAGAGGAAAAGCGGTATTTTCGGGCCCGTTAAAATGCAGGTCCCATACAGGATCGTTGCTATCGTGTTCCAACAATGAACGATGTTTTTTCTTGATAGACTGCGTGTGGTAATACTCGTAGAGCATCTGTTTGCGGTAGACGTCATCGGGATGGAACCGCCCTTCGTGGGCGACAGGGAATGATCCGAAAGCCGCCGATGCGATGAAGAGAAATAGGTAAATGAATTTTTCAATCATAATCTTAAACTATAAACAAGTCATTCTTTGATAACAATCATCATACTGTGTTATCATTTATCAAAAAACATTCTCAGGGAGTAATAATCATGAACTTAAAATCCATGTTTCTTGGAGCTCTTCTGTTTATCCCGATGATATCAAATGCAGCGGTTGATACGAACAGACAAGAAGCTTTTTTGCAGGAATTGCAGGCAGCTAAATACGCACTGACATTCAAGTATGCCCCAACTGAATGGAAGCAGGAGTATCTGCAATGGGATGCAGACGCCGCCTTTGAAGACGCAAAAGCCAGTATGATCGAGTGCGACCGCTTAACAGTGCGCGATTATCAACGCATTTACAGAAACTTTCTCGGCTCTCTGAACGACTATCACGTCAGCACGATTTTTTATTCTTCGGAATGGTCGGCTTTCCCCATTGTGGTCAAAAGCGTCAATAACAGGTACTTCATCACCAACTTCGAGTTCCAGCTTTCCCTAAGCATGGCCGACCTGGCTTTCGAGTTCGATGATTATGACTTTGACCGCGTGATCGATGAACTGCAGAAATGCAAAGTCGGCGATGAGATCATCGCGATCAACGGTGTTCCGGTTCATGAGTTGATCGAGCAGCTCATTGATTCAGAACTTTCAGGAAACCGCACTCCCACAGGTTATGCGTTGGCGCAGAAGATGTTGTTCGCACGCTATGGAAAAAGAGGCCACACAGTTCCGACAGGAAATTTCACGTTGACGGTCAAACCTATCTTCGGCAAACAACATACAGTGAACCTTGCCTGGCTGCACGTTTCGGAGTGGGTCAATGATCCGCAAGTTAAAGAGGTAGAGACCAAACCCGCTAATCGGTGGCAGAAGCTCGAAAAGTATCTCGCCAAAGATTACAGCGTATCCCTGGCTAAGGACCTGTTAAAGTCACCGGCAGCACAACTTCTCGCTTCTGATGACCAGGATGATGAGGAATACGACTGGAGAGAGAAGAGCTTTGTTCCTCCTCTCGGCCAGATCATCTGGGAGACAGGAATTGAAGACGATTTCTATGCCTACATCTTCAAAAATCAGAAAGGTAAAAAGATCGGATATCTCCATATCCCAGACTTTTCTGCAGGAGGTGCTCTTTCAGACATTTACATGGACCAATGGATAGCGACGATCAAAAAGTTTGAAAAGGAAACAGAAGCGCTTGTCGTCGACCTGAACGACAACCCTGGCGGCAATCTTTTTTACATGTACGGAATTCTCTCTCTCCTCGCTGATAAGCCGATGAACACGCTTAAAAATACTGAAGTGGTTGTTCAGGAAGATATTTACAATATGGCAGTCATCTACAATGAGTTGACAGCACTGTTGGAAGAGGAGGAAGCCGAGGACCTTGAGGGAATATCGTTAGGCGGGTATCCGTTGAACGAAACAGTCGTTAGAAAGATCGCCGATTATGCAAAATCGATCGTTGACCAGTGGGACTCCGGGTTGACCCGCACTGAGCCCGCTTATGTGTTCGGTATCGATACTATCGATCCTCACCCTGAAGTCAACTACTCCAAACCGATCCTTGTGTTGACAAACGAGCTGGATTTTTCATGCGGCGACATGTTCCCAGCCATTTTGCAAGATAACGGTCGTGCGACTCTGTTTGGTAAGACAACGGCTGGAGCTGGCGGGTATGTACGACCATACTTTCAGACCAGCCAATTTGGAGTGATGCTGTATTCATTGACCGGTTCCCTCGCTTACAGAGCTGACGGAAACGTGATTGAAAATCTCGGCGTTACCCCGGATGTGTCAAATGAACTAACCGAACGCGACCTTCAATTTGGATTTATTGATTATGTCCGTTCCGTCAACAAGCAAATCGATGCATTAATCAAGTAATTTCCACCTGAAAAAGAGGGGGTTTTCCCCCTCTTTTTCACTCTATTTTAACCTATTCTTTACTCGTTCTTAACCTTTCTTAGTTATAATATTAAGCATAAATATTTAATACTAACAAAGAATATCATGAGCGCTGTACAAGCAAGACACAATTCAGAATATCCACAACGTCTTGGTTCAGTTGATGAAATAAGGACTGAAGAGGATCTAGATAGCAGAGTTTCTCAATCCGCCCTTTCCCGATTTGGGCAATCAATTGCGAGTGGGGCGAAATCTCTAGGGAATTACGTCGTTCGGGCGGTCCGATGGGTCGGTCATTGGATCTATCGCGCCTATCAGGCAATTTTTGGCGGTTCCGATCCGCAAAATGAGGATCTCACAACGGATAGTCATGAAGCAAACTCTGATCAACCCTCAATATTAGATTCATTAGTTGGTGGTGACGATGACGATGACGATCAAGCAGCGGGAGGACCTCCTCTTGCCATGTCTCAGTCAACTGTTCAGGATCCGGATCCTGAACAGCCTTTAGTTTCACACCCAGTGACAACTTCCTCAGCCGCTCTTATCCCATTTTCATTACCACAGCCGCGGATCAGACATCCTTTGCAATCGGGTTCACCAAGTCTCGAACCGATGACACCGGTTTCAATACGTGCAAGGCTCATGCAAACCCCGCAACTGATTTTCAGGATTGGAAATGCGGAGTACTGGCTACAGAATCCTTTATTTGAGAATGCACAGCCAGATAGACAAGCAATGGCGATTTTTCGACAGTCATTTGCAGAGATAATGAAAGTAGCTGCTGAACAGCCTTACTATGACATGCAAGTAGGGGAGAATATGGTCCTCCGACTGCAAAATCCTGGATATGGAAGAGCAATCGACGGTGAAGCGCTTCAGCAACATACTGTTCACCAAGTTCAAGCGTTGATGAGTAAGGAAAATAGCCAGGCACTTGTTTCTACGAACTCTGGCCATGGAGCATGTTCTTGCCGGTTTTGCGCGCAAAATCAAACAGTTTTAGGTTCAGAGCACTACCAATTTCAGATCGGCAGTGAACTTGTGCGTCTGGACAACCCTTTTCGTTCTCCAACACCTCCCTCTGATGAACGCGTTTTTCAATTTAATATCGATCTTGGGAGAATTCTTGAAAGAGCGCGTCGTGAAGGTTCGTTTGCGATTGGCTTATCAGATGGACCGATGGTCCAGATCTCTCTAAACGGAAACCGAGCAATCGAATCCGGTCAATTTGGCCAGCTTCTATTGACCGTTGCAGACGCTCAACGACTCGATCCAATTGCCAGAGAAGCTCTTGCCTTACCAGCGCCAAGCTCAAGTAAGCAACCGGTGATCACATTACCTGCGCCGCAACAAGGACTATCAATTTATCCGACGGCTTCTTCGAGTGAAGAGCGAGCGGTTTCAAAACCGGCCGGCAAACATACGCAATCATTACAAGAGCTTGCCGCGCAGGCTTATGCTTCAACCTCCTCGAACGCTTCAGATGTTTTGATTGACCAAAGCAGGTTTCCTGCATTAGGTAATCAAAATGGCCGCAACCGTTTACTCTACTATATCGATGAATCAACGACAGTTTGGAATGAGCCACCAGTTAGTTTGGGTGAAGCTGTCCAGTACTGTGTTGATCTTTCCAATTCAGGAATTGAACTGTCTGAAGAACAAAAGACAGGCATTCGCGTCTTTTTCAACAAGTTAAAAGCCGCAAGGCATTTTGATCTTCCTTTTTACTTAAACGGCAAAATGCAGCTGCAACGGATCCTGTCGCCCAGACTTGATGAACTGCTCAAAATAGCAGCTCCGAACAGAGAACAGCAGCTTGAAATTGATTTAGCAAAAGCCGAATTGGCGACCAGTTTTAATTATGGGATTGTTCGGACTGAAGGTGGGGCAAACGGGGCAGTATTCATCAAAACATTTGAAGGGCGTCCTGTTGGAGTTTTCAAGGCACCGCACGATCTTGGGATATTTGATTTCGTTGAAAAAATGAAACAGTATTTTGGCCAGGCCCGCTTGTTAAGCGGTCGTCGAATGGTGCAGGAAGAAGCAGAAGTGATCGCTGGTGATCTTTCAAGATTCTTAGGTTTTGGAAACATGGCGCCTGAAGCGATCATGGCAAACTTTGGTGGCGAAGAGGGCGCTTTTATCGCGTTTCTCGATGGCTACAAGGAATTGTCCGAAATTAAAGAGGATTTCGACAGCCGCGATGATTACACCAAAGAAGAGGTGTTGATGTGGCAGATGAAAGAGATCTGGAACAAGTTAATCGGCAACCTCGATCCTCACGATGACAATGTTTTTGTCAAAGGGACGGGCGAAAGGGTCGAACAAATTTCGATGATCGATGCGGGAAACAGCTTTCCTGAATATAACCCCGGTTATTTTGGTTCCAGGGGGAACCTGGCCGCGTCAGCGTCTTATAATATTACAAAACGTCCTTTCCTTCCTGAAGTATGTGCTTTTATCACAAGGCATATAACGGAAGAAAGAGTGGAACAATTTATCCATAGCAGCGCAATGAGACAGGGATTCTTCTCAGAAAAAATGAGGCTGCGACAAATGGAACGGGTACGCTTGCTGCGGCGAGTCGCAAGCGGCGTTATTGAAACGCCCGTTCAATTGGCAATGATTCAGACCGATAATGATTACGCCAGATATCTGAGAATTGCCGAATAATAAGAGTTAAAAACAAAAGGAGTTAATCATAATGTCAGCATACGCAACATCAAGTACAGGAGAGAGGCAAGAAGACCTTTCAAGAAGTATAGTAGGACCGTTAAGCCTTGTTCAAAGCGAAAGTCGTGCACCAGTGAGTTTTATTGCCGAAACAGGAGGGCGTCAATATGCCGTGATTTGCCCTGAATTAATGGAAGTTTTCGGCGAACAAATGGAATTAATGGCAGCAAGCCAGAAAATCGATCAAACGGTACGCAGCGGTTATACGCTCTATTTAACTTCCTACCTTAATCCAGCATTTGTCACTGAAGCGAATAAAGCACTTTGCAGTCTGGATGCCCTGTTGAAACAACCGAATGCTCTTGATGGTGTCGATGTAAAAGCTAAACAGCTGTTTTTAGCGAGGGTACTTCAATGGACGGATGCGATTAGTCTGGCCAACGGTTTAAATGAATGTACGGACTTTGAAAACGGAAAGCTGCAAATGCTTCAACAGCGTTTGATACGCGCAGGAGCATCAAGGGATTATCTGAACGTCGTTAACTTTTTCCAACAGGTCTCTCAAATTGCATTTGCCGAGACAGGCCCTCTTTTTAAGTATCCGAGTTTTGGACAGATGCAAGAGATGGTGAAAACCTCTCCAAATGGAATTTTGAAAAGGGAAGGCGGCCAATGGTTGTTGGTGCAGACACGCGAGCAGCCTAATCAAAAAGCAGTATTTGACGCATTGCGGCCGATTGTCGCTTCCTTTAGAGATGCATCGGAAACGGGTATACCAGCAATGATGAATGAACAGGAACTGCTCTACGGTATCGCCTTGGTTGGTCAAATGATGACTAACTATCTGACCCATATTGATGAAGCGCCTGCAGTCAGCCACCAGGTATTCCGACAATTGGCAGAACTTCACGACCTGATGTACATAACCTTGGAGCAAAGGTCCGATGCAAAAGGACTTAGAGTGACACTGAATGAGCATGGTAAAGAAGATCTTCTTTTTACCTATGGGATTTTGAGCAATGTCTTGCGAGATAAGAAATTCAGCGACTTCTACTGTCAGGCTGAAGGTTCAGCTCTGCTTAAAGAAATCGACCCTTTATTAAGGCCTTTCATCACATATCATTTAAATCCAGAGCTTGTGCATGCAAAGCATGACTGGACGTTTATTTCTAAGAAAGACGGCGTCAATGTTTTCAAAACGCCCTCTGATGAACTCGTTATGATTTTTGATGGGAACAACGCGTTTTGGGATCGTAAGAAGTTTAACGCATTTGCGTTTATTGGCGGCAGGGGAACTTCCTTTGATTTAGAGGGAATGGTCCACCAGCAAGCATTAGACAACGCAGAACAAGCCAGAGCCGCCATGTTGGCAATCATGAGCAGCAGCAAGTCTGAAATCGGGCAGTTCAAATCGATCAAATTCATGGGATATGGACTGGATGGCGCGACAGCGCAGTTGCTGGGACAAGAATACAAACGCGCCCATAAAGATCAGGATGTAACAGTTGTCGGTACAGGAGTTCCTCCATTCCTCGATGAAGCAGCTTCTGCTTCGATGGGACGTGCAATGACCGAAATGCCTGGGTTCAAGTGTGTGAACTTTGCGATGGCTGGCGATCCCAATATCCGCAACTTAGGGGTTACGGGTCCATTGGGAATGCGTTATGACAATACAGCATTTACCACTTTTCCGGTTCCTCATGGAGCGGTCTTTTTATCGGAAGCGGCCGCAGGAGATCACAGAAAAGCCTACCTTGCGATGTTAGATACAGGAGTATTTATGCACCGCACCATGCGCACTGTTTATGAGCGCACAGATCGTGCGTATGGACTCATTGAGAGCGTCAAGCCAATTAAAGACGAACGCGATGCTTTACCTTCTGTATCCCCAGCAAGCATTACCATGACAGGTGTTGATGACGGTTTTGTCATTGTTGATGACTATAAAGGAGGGCAAAGCGGTTCATCTGACGACTCTTCTGGCAGCAGCGGGTCACAAGACTAGTCGTTAAGTCTACAAATACAACACAGAGGTGCACTGCTCCTCTGTGTTTTTTATTTCCTGACTTCTGACTTTGATTTTCTCTTATTTGAGATCATCAACAACTTGTAGATGACCTATAAGATCGTGGAAAAACTGAGATGACCAAATGGATAATTTGTGCTTGTCCGGAATAAACACAGTAATATCAGACTTGGCTAATTCCCAATCAATCTCATCAATTTTTGCGTGAACTCTTTCCAATAATTCGCTTTCCCCAAACTTCTCTTCGGGAGCCAAATGCTGAGTTTGTCTCATCCGTTCTCTTAGATGAACTAAATTTACCGGGATCCCGCTTTGTATGTACCAGATCACATCATACCAATCTCGCCCCTTGATCCGATTTTTCCAGTTCCGGCAAAGAGCTGCATGCATTTTACCCGCGAAAAGATCGACTGGCGCATAGGTAGAAACATAAAAGGGGACTGGGTTTTTGACCAATTTACTTTCCAGTGGTAAGTGCTTAAGAGGAGGATCGGTATCAATTTCGAGTTTGATCTGAATTTTCTGATCCGGATGGATACCCTTTAATCTGTTTATTTGATGGATAGACAACAACATCGAAAGGGTATTTCCTTTCAAGAACGCAGACCAAATTCCTGAGTCTGCATTTTTATCTCGCAGATCGATATCAAGTTCAAAACCCATTGATAATAATTCCTGGTGCATTCCACTAAGAAACGGAGTAAAGTTAAAATCCTTATCAGGTTTGATGAGAGAAAAATCAAGGTCTTCACTATATCGATCTAGTCCATATAAAATACGTAATGCTGTTCCACCGTAAAAAGCAGCGTGTTGGAAAAATTGGTGACGGGCCAATCCTAAAAGGGCAGTTTGTTGTAAAATCTCCCTCAATTTATCAATTTGAGGCATGGCATCCGGAAAGTTGTTAAGCATTTTTATAATGCTTGAATCGAAATTCATAATACCCCTACTAAATCTGCTAAATAATTGACGTGCTTAGAACGATAAGATATAACAATGTCTTTCAATAAGTCTTTATTTAGTCCGTGAAAGCATTCGCGATCGATCCGTTTTGATTCCAATAATTCATCTTTTAGCTGATCTTTATCCAAGTTTTTGCATGTCTTATAAACCATATCAGCCATTGCTTTTTCTGGACTGGCTATTAAAAAACCCCCTGTTGAGTCTGGAGATTTTTTTTGCGTGATCCCTATAGAGTAACTTCGGGGAGATAAATTGGAGTATGAAAAATCTCCTACAGGAGTGTGATACTCTTTATTTCTCCCTAATGTCATGCTCGTGACAGTATGCACCCTCTCAGGAATCATTCCGTAAAAGGAGAGGGCCCATTCCATACTAACATATGATGGGCCATAAAGCAGGTTGGCTACCTGTTCAAATGGGACAACCCTGGATTTCCCATGCGTAATTTTGTCGCTAATCAGATAAAATCCGTTTTTCAGTCGGATCAACTCTTCATTTTTCACCATTCTTAAAATGGCTTCTCTGGGTTTTTTGTAGTTGTCTAAAAACTGAAGTAGCGTCTGAGCATCTATATAGGGTGTTTCAATGGAATGTAATATATTTTTCATATCCCTCCTGATTCAAACTTTACCAGAATTCCTATTTTAAATGGTAATTTAAGTAAATATCAATATTATTTCAACCAGAATTCCCATTTTTAGTGGGAATTCTGGCAGAGACGCAATCCCAACTTTAAGATTCTAACGTAAATTCTTCAATGTGAGGTTCGTCTGAGCTGTAATTAGACATATAATAGTAAGGTGAGCTGAAATGAGGTGCTATTGCCTTGAAATTATCCGATCTCTTGACAACTTCAAGACCTTGTGGAACTCCAATGAGACAAAGTCTGCACTTATCCTTTTTCTCAGGTCCCAAATGTCTTTCGACGAATTTGTTGAAAACTGAACTGTTCCGGGATACGTTTTCTCTTAAATTTATCAGTTGAGTAGGGAGTCTACCACGAGTAAGATCCCAGAAAAATAATTTATTCTTTCCATCAACCTTCTGGTTGAATTCGTCATAGCTCGGGATTTCGTAACCCTCGATTTTTCCTTGTGGAACAACATTCACACGCTTCTGAAATTTTCTGGTAAGATAGGTGTATTGTCCAGACTTTTCACTATCATAACAGTAGCGCAAAACTTCATCGGGTGGGTTTGAAATTCCTTCAAGCCGAAGCTCGGGCTGCTGATGGGGGTTGATCAAACCACGAACACCTAAGCAAACATCATCAACAATAGAAAAAATAGACAGCTGTCGCAAAGCTATTCCGTTAACTTTTGAATACGTTCCGAAAGTGAGTAGCGAAAAAAACGATACGAGCAGACCAAATCCAAAATCAGCGACCCTGGTAACAGTTGCAGTAAGAGGGTAAGCTGCATGTGTTAGACGTGAGAAAATGTGTCTTTTAATAAATGAACCTTCGCATTGAGAAAACTTGCGTGCTTGCTTGAAGATTGGAAGCGCCGCGCGTTCTGTGAGATAACCCAATTGGACGACCTGTCTTTTTGACTTCCCTTTGAACTTAGCCTTAGGGTTGATCACTCTGAGCGCTCTTTCGAGTGTGCCAGGTATCACGCAGCCTGCATACTTTGTATAGCGAGTTCCATCATTGAAAGATTTGCATTGCCCAAGAGAAAGAATCGATAGGGCCGTGGCAATGACTCCATAACCGGTAGCAATGGCCGCAGTTGGAACACCTATAGCAAAAAAAGATCCAAAATCTTCAAGATTTTTCAATCGATTGCTTATCTTCATATTATCCATCATTTTCAATAAAAATCAATATTAACAAAATTATATTAATATTTTATTAACAATAAATGATATTAGAAAAAATAAATATCAAAAAATTGCTTATTTTATTTATGATTCATCATCTGGAGATTGGGTACCTGGTCGAAAGACGGGTGTGTTGCCTAATTCCCTCTAAAGTGCTTTAGAAGGTTGAAAATCAAAAT
>CAZWOB010000031.1:1818-25406 GCA_964635295.1 uncultured bacterium | reverse complement strand
TCAAGGATATCCATAGAATATTTGAATTATAGCATCGTATGTTTTATATAAAGGATAAAAAGGAGGGTCCCATGTCCCGCACATTTCTTCTAGCCGCAGTCATCTCTTCCGCTGTTTTCACGGTAGAGGCAGACGACAATTTCTGCCGCAAATGCCAGGTGATGCGCGAGTATCACAAAAAAAATCCTTGCCAGTATGAATACTATGATGATTACCTCAAAGATCTGGAGGAGAACGGTGAGGACGCTGTCAATCCGAAATTTGAAGATCTGCCGCCTGATGTGCAGGAGATCGTCAAACCTGGCAGCAAAAGCAAAGGGAAATAATCTGATTGACTCTTGGGAGAAGGATAGGTAAAATTCTATCTTTTTCCCTAAGACAGGAGTCAATCATGACGATTCAAACAGCTACACTCAGTACGAAGAAAAGAGAGAACACCTCTCATTTTTCCACAGCTCTATTTCAGATTATTGCCGGATCTATGTTTATCGCGCTTTTCGCGCAGATCAAGATCCCTCTCTTTTTCACACCAATTCCTCTCAGCCTTCAAACTTTGGCCGTGATGCTGGTCGCAGGATTTCTCGGGCGTTCCAAAGGAACACTCGCAGTTCTAGCCTATCTGGGACAGCTTTGCCTGGGCCTTCCAGTTGCCGCCGGAGGGGTTGCTGCTCCTATGGCGCTTCTCGGGGCAAGCGGAGGCTATTTGGTCGGGTTCGCTGTACAAGCCTATTTAGTGGGCTGGTGCATCGAACATCGTCAGAGCATGAAAACATTGACCTTCTTTGCCGCTCTAATGTTGATCTCGTTTGTCCAAATGGGCCTCGGCGCCCTCTGGCTGGGAGCATTTGTCGGCATGAGCCAGGCGTTTATGATGGGCTTTCTCCCATTTCTCGCTGGCGACATCGTAAAAGTCGTTGCTGCAACTACGGTATTATCGAAGAAAAGATCTTAGACTTTGCATGAACATACTGGTCTATGTTGATGAAGGAGCCGGCCCTCAATCTGTCCGGCTCCTCTTCAAATCCTTGAAGTCTCTAGAGCTCCATCAAACATTCAATCTCCAAAGAACAAACGCGCGTGAATTGACCCATGAGAATTGGGAAGAACACGCCTGCTTGCTTATTTTTCCGGGAGGGCGGGACACTCCTTACCATCAGTTACTCAGCGGAGAGGCTAACCGAAGAATCCGTCGCTTTGTCGAAAACGGAGGTGCCTACCTGGGAATTTGTGCAGGAGGTTACTACGCCTCTGAGGCCATTGAGTTTGAAAAAGGGCAGCCACTCGAAGTGATCGCTCAAAGAGAGCTAAAATTTTTTCCGGGGACAGCACGAGGCCCCGTATACGGACTCAACGTATTCAAATATGAAGATGAGAGCGGCAGCCGTGCCGCCCAGTTGAACTGGATTGATGCGGGAGCTTCCAGGCCTCTTTCCGTCTACTACAATGGTGGTTGCGAATTTGTCGATGCAAGTGAGAGGGAGAACACAAGAGTGATCGCCCGTTATGCAGATCTTCCCGACTCCCCTGCCGCAATCGTAGAATGTTCCGTTGGAAAAGGAAAAGCGGTCCTTTCAGGAGTTCACCCTGAGTATTCCCCTCAACATATTGACCACCTTCCCTCTATTCCAAGCCACGTCCTCAACCCGCTGAAAGACGATGAAAGGGATCGGGACGACCTCTTTGCCTCCCTGATTCGACTTTCTCTTGCTCATGTGGTAAAGTAGCAATATGACTGATTATCTTAAACATGCCACACGGATCGCCCAAGAGGCCGGAGAAGTCCTCAAAAAATACTGGGGAAAGCTCAATCAGATCCAGGAAAAAACATTTAGTTGGGACCTTGTCACCGAAGCCGATAAAGAATCAGAAGAAGTGATCCTCAATGAGCTGAAAACCCGTTTTCCGGACCATTCGATCCTATCTGAGGAAGCGGGAGAATACCTTCTGGAAGAGAGCCCTTATTGCTGGGTTGTCGATCCGCTTGACGGAACAACGAACTATACACACCAATACCCTTTTGTCTCTATCTCCATTGCCCTGCTCCACAAAGGCTCTCCTCTGGTGGGAGTCGTCTACAATCCCATTCTGGAAGAACTCTTTCAGGGAGAAAAAGGGCATGGATCTCAGCTGAACGGAACGCCTTTGCGGGTGTCCTCTGTGGACTCCCTTGAAAAAAGTTTACTCTCAACAGGTTTTGCCTACGATAGAAAAACAAACCCCGATAACAACTATGCAGAATTCTGCCGCATGACCCATATCAGCCAGGGCGTTCGTCGAGGGGGATCGGCGGCCATTGATCTCGCCTATGTCGCAGCTGGCCGCTTGGACGGCTACTGGGAAAAAGGATTGAACCCTTGGGATATTGCCGCGGGCATCCTGTTGATCGAGGAAGCAGGCGGTAAAGTGACCGCGTACAACGGGGAACCGGTCGACATTCCGTCAGGGCGCCTTGTCGTTTCGAACGGCGCCATTCACAGCGAACTCTTATCGCATCTAACGACCCCCGCCGAATGACGGGGGCCGCTTATATTGTTACAAACGGGCGCGCTTGACCGTCCGATCATCATCTACCGGTTCCGAGGTGGTTCTTTTGACGCCTCCTGTTCGTTCAAGAGGCGCTGCATCTCTTCTCCTTGCCGCCCTTCTGGGTGGAGCTCCATGCATTCTTTTCTCGGGACGATCGGAAGGGCTCAACGCGATTGCGCCACTGCCTCTCTTGACCCCTCTGTAAGATGATGAGGAGCTGGAAGAGGAAGAAGAAGAGCTTGAGGCCGCACTGCCCGAGTCATCGACAGGCACCATAGGCTCCTGTACCTCGATTGCATCAGATGGTGGAAGCAAGGTATAGGGAGCAAACCCTGGAGGCCTTGGAATCGGGTTCCTGACCAATGCATGGTCAAGAACATCGTGGATCGTATCGACCAATACCACCTGGAACGAGTCATCGATCAGTTCGGGGTACTTTTTCCTGATCTTTTCCAGATCCATGGCATTGTCTCTTGGGCACAAGGCCAATGTCACACCTGCCCGCTTAGCGCCGTGCAACTTGGCAGCAAGTCCTCCGATTTTTGAGATCCTTCCCGTCAGATCGATCTCTCCGGTCATTGCCACATCATTGCGAATGGGCACCCCGGTCAACAAGGACACAATCGCTGTTGTGATCGCACCGCCTGCCGAAGGGCCGTCTTTAGGTGTTGCCCCTTCCGGAGCGTGGATGTGAAGCCCCTCAACAGGACCTTTCATTATGCGGTCACGCACCTCTTGTGAAACAAGATTCCAGGCGACCGAACGGGCGACTGTCATACTTTCCTTCATGACATCACCCTGGCTGCCTGTCAATGTAAGCCCCAGCCTCTCATTTGCAAGGGTCCTGTAAGATTGTACGAGAGTCAGCCCGCCGATGCCGGCAGTCGTCGCATACAAACCGTTCACCATGCCGACCATCGGACCGGCGGCAATTTTCTTGAATTCGATCTTAGGCTGATCGCGGAAACGGATGATCGTTTCCCGATCAATTCTGTAAGGAAATTGGATCGAATCCGGCTCGGTCAATCGCTGCCGATTGATCGCGCGCACAATAGCAAAGAGGTTTTCTTTGAGTTTGCGCGCTCCCGCTTCGAACGTATACTGTTCAACGAGAAACCTGATCTCCTCATCGTCAATGACGATCTCTCCTTCCTCGAAACCGCACGAATGCAGAATCTCTTTGAGAAGGTGCCGCCGAGTAATGACGATTTTATCCTGCAGTGACAAGGCATCGGTCTTGATCACTTTGAGACGGTCCTTGAAGATCGGGTCCAACTGACTTGGATCGTTATAGGAAAAAATAAATAAGGCGCGCGACAAGTCAAATTTAACTCCAGAAAAATACTTATCCTGGAATTCCTTGTTTTGAGAAAAATCGGTCAATGCGGTCAAAACACCGATCAATTCCCGTCCTTTCTCTGTTTGACTGACTTTATCGACCTCGTCAATATAGATGACGGGGTCCATGCACTTTGCCTCCCTAAGGATCTCAACAATCCGGCCCCAGTCTGATCCAACATAGGTAAATCCATGCCCGACCAGAACAGCTGAGTCCGTTTGTCCACCCATTGAAATAAAGGCAAATGGCCTGCCAAGAGCTTTCGCAATCCCCTCTCTTGCGAACGTTGTCTTACCATTTCCTGGAGGGCCTTCCAAGGCAATGCACTCTCCCTTAGACTCCCCATTGGAAATACGCTGGGCAATCCATTCCAGGACGGCGTCTTTAGCCTTTTGATGGCCATGGACAGCATTGTCAAGATCATGGGCGACTCTGTCGAGATACTGACGGATCTCTTCAGATGTAGACTCTTTGGTCACTGGTTCAGAAGTATACGTACCAAACGGAACACCTAAAAGCCCGTCCAGGTATTTTTGCGCCTTATCTGACTCAGAAGTCCCTTTCGTAATCGCCTTAAGCTTGTCCAGTGCTTTTTGTTTGACTGGACCCTCCATTTTTGAATGCGCAATGCGAGTTTCATAGGGAACATCGTCAGCTCTCAGTTGACTGAGTTTCTCACGCGTTGCCGCCATCTCCTCGATTGCCAGATCCAACTTGCGCAATAAAGAGAAATGGAGAGTGTTTCTTATCGTCTCCACATAGGACGGAACGCTTTTGAGAACCATTTCATAGAGGAACATCGCCATGCGCGGCTCTTTTTGCATCAGCAGGAGCCCGAACAATTTGATCTGACGATCAAAGGTGGCCTGATTGAAAACCTGAAGGAATGACGGTAGGATTTTCCCTTCCGCCCCCTGGACAAGTTGATAATCAGCCTCCATTTCATCGACAATCTCGTTCGTTCTCTTCAGAATGAGGTCCCTGATCGGATACTGGTCAAGATAAAGCTTTCTAAACTCTTGCGGGATAGCAGACTTATCTTCTAACGCATACTCAACAAGGCGCCGATTTTTTCCGACCAGATCAATCTGTTCAGCAGCATTGACCGGATTGTTGTTAAAATAACCTTTCATCACAATTACTTGACGCGTGCCGTCTTCATGGGTAATTGGAATATTGATCTCGGCGCCATGCACATGGTCCATTCCAACAGAGGGCTCAAAGAATCGAAAAGAACGGAAAAAAGGAATCTCTTTTTCCAACTGAGCACTATGCTGCGGATTTGCGACCCCTCTGTCATCCTCCAGCATGACAACCCTTGAATCATCCAAGGGCTCCTCAACGGTCGCAACGGTATATGCAGTGGGTGTAAAGATGAGCTGCATCTCGTCTAAAGCCCTGTGAGCTTCATCCGATAGATACGACTTCCACTCTTCGCCCATGATCACCGAGAGACCTTTCTTCACATTGTGGAATCCCACCCGTTCGCATACATCGTTTAAGCGGGAATGGAAGCTTTCCATTTGAGCTCCGATAGTCGTCTTGAATTCTTCAACTTCAAGATAATCGTCAGCATCAACTTCATCAGAGCGTTCCCGGAATACTGATTTCCAGGAAACCATCTCTTCACGAATCTCCTTCAGGTCGTCTAAAGCTCTAACTTGCTCAGTCTGGCCAAGAATATGACGCCTCCAGCTCTCCTGCACTCGGTTGGCCACCTGGACCAGGTGCTTGACAAGCGTGCGCGTTTGACCATCGAAATACTTCACAACGTGGTCAAACGGCATTTGAGAATACGTTTTCCGAGTCTGCAATCCTCTGAATGCATTTTGAATCGTCGTTCCTGCCAACTCTACTGGACCGACCAGCGCGAGATTGGTATCAGAATCATCTGATCCTCCGAAACTATCAAATGGCGGTGTGGACACACCTCCGTCAGTGCTGTCTGGTGAGAATGGAAAGCTCATGGCTACCTCCTTCTTGCTTCTCTGGGCCAGGGAACATAGATATTTCCCTTTTTCGCCCGGTTAATGAGAAAAACAGCAAGCGACCGGCATTTGACGACTTCAGCGCAGCAGACAACACTGCCGCTGCTTTTCCTAAAGCCGTGGCTAAATGCTAACGATCACTTACACCAAGTGACGCGAAACTTTTCCTGATTAATTGTGGTAGGTTGATAAGACATAATTACCCTCTAATGCCTCTCTCAACCCACCTGTAATGGAAATGGGTGTAATTTGTCAAAAAACTTTTTTAAAGAAGTGAATAAGTCTCGAAAACTGAGACTTTTAAAAACAAAAAATGATTTATCATATTGATATTGTGTATCTTGCACAAAAAAATGGGTACATGAACATAACGCAACATCTTTTCCTGGAAGGGATTACCTAAGTAATCTGTGACAACAAAAAGATGTTCGGGCATGTTCAAGTTAACAAGGAGGTTTTTATGCAGCCGTTAGCTAGAGCCGCCACTCGTCTTGTTCTATTCGGTCCCCCCTGCTGCGGGAAAGGAACGCTTGCTCCACGACTAGTTCAGAGACTCCAGATTCCCCATATTTCTACAGGAGAGATTTTTCGCACCCACATGAAAGGGCACTCCCATTTTGGTGAAGAGATTAAACATTGCATGCAGGAAGGCAATTTCGTTCCTGATGATCTGGTAACTCGGGTCACATTTGAAGTCTTGTCTAAAACTTCCCGCCGCTTCCTTTTAGACGGCTATCCACGTAACGTTAAGCAGGCCGAAACACTTGCGAAAGAATATGGCTGGCCTGACGTTGTTCACTTGGAAGCTGATGACGATACCATTATCAACCGTCTCGTTAACCGCATCAACTGTTCATGTTGCGGATTGGTATTCAACCAGCTCTTCAATCCCCCAAAAATTGAAAACACTTGCGACAGCTGCGGCGGCGAGCTGTACAAACGCGATGACGACACGATTGAAATCGCTCAGCAACGCTTAAAGAAATATCACACTGAAACCGAACCTGTAATCGCATTATTTCAGAGGAATTGCGCAGTGATTAAAATCCATACCGGGAATCTTACTCCTGATGAGATCACTCATCGAGTCATGGAAGAGATCGTTCTTGAATAGTGGATAAACTGCTTCAACTCCTGCTTGTTAAGCGGTGAGAAGAAGTCCACATCGATCTTTTCAATGATGGGAACGAGTTTTTTTATCAATTTTTTTCCTGAAGGGGTCAGTTTCACAGATTTTGCCCGCGAATCATCGATCGATTCGGCGCGTTGGACAAACCCCATTGCTGACAGTTTCTTCAATGATTTTGAAACGGTCATCTTATCCAGTTTGGTCCAATCAATCAACTTCACTTGAGTCACCTCTTCATGATGCTCAGTCAACCACAACAGGACAGCCATCATCACAAACTGAGCATGGGAGACATCAAACGGTTCCAATGCCTGCTTGATCTTCCTTTGCCATGTGGAGGTCACTTGCCAGAGTAAAAATCCGGGGCTGTCCTCCGCCCGCTGAAAACCAAACGAAGACTTAGACACCTTGACCCCTTTTTAATTCAACCAGAGCTTCCAGCTCCTCAGGGACAGAGTCCGCCACTTTTTTCGCGACCAATGCGATCCATAACCATTTCAAAGGTCCGGTTACAACAAGCTCGTTTTTGATTCGTACACCTCCGGGTATTTCCTCTACTGCGTGCGTATCATACATTTTAGCTCCCGGGAAAGATGTACAATCAGTAAACTGTTTCAGAGGTTGAACATCCGTAATCGTGATTTTGACAGACTTTGCCCCTTTCGGTTTCAACATAAAATGGTTGCCAACTTTAAATTCCCCTTCCATTTGACATGAATCTAAATCCGAATGCCAATCGGTCCAGTCATTCACCCTTGTCCAGCAATCCCACACCTCTTCCGGCGTGATATCTTGAAACTCTTTGCTATATGTCTTTTTCCACATGATCGCCCTCATATTTCGTATTAATGGCATATTGTATACTGGTTTACTATTTATCTCAAAACGAAATATTGTTCTATTGGAGGAAATTAATTGGTGAGTCGGTTTTCGATATCGATTTGATCGTTCAAGGTAAAGAAATCGTATAGCAATCCTAATCCGAACAGGCCAAGGGTCAAGAGGAACAGGATTCCTGTACCGATTTTCCCTAAGTAGAAACGATGCAGGCCAAAGATGCCGCCGAACGCTAAAAGGAGCCAGCCGACAGAATAATCATACAGCCCTGTTTTATATCTAACGGATGCTTCTCTGCTCATTGAAGGAATGAGAAAGAGGTCGATCAACCAGCCGATCCCCAACAATCCCAATGTGCAGAACCAGATCACTCCGGTGATTTTTTTTCCGAAATAGAAGCGATGCACTCCCATGAACCCGACGAGCCATAGCAGATACGCAACCACTAAATTATGAGTGTCTTCTTTTTTATTCATTTTATATCGATCGTGATTCAAAATTTAATTTTCAGACGAGGAAGCGACCTGAATTTGAGCCAGACGCAGTCGACGCTGAAGCAGTTCAACTCGAATGAGTTGGACGATGCAAGCGGGTTTAAATTCAGCGGCAAGCTGACGAAGTATGGAATTAAATTTTGAATCACGATCGGTATATACCTGTTAATTTTAAAGAACCATATTAACAGATTAGACAATATAACAAAAGCCGCGTAATAGCGGCTTTTGTTTAAGAAAAACTAGAAACTGATTGCGACACCAGCGAATAGACCATGATAGGAAAGATCCCTTGTTGCTGATGACGATGAGAGAGCCATGTTCAGAAAACGGGGATCTGTAAAGGAATCAAAATCCTCCATTCCCTCAACATAGGTACGGTAGTACGGCAGATTGAACCAGCCGACAAACTCATATCCAACACGGAACAGCAGGTTGACATTGCAAATGCAAGTTTCATAATTTGCGCCGAGGCCCAAATGATACCCCGGAACGACGCGGCAGCAGTCTTCTTTATGGAAGACGTAGTCATCTGGAAGTGGATTCTCTGAATCGTCTGTATTAAATCCGAAAACTCTTTTGTTCTCCCCGTCGCCGACAAGGATTGTACCGTTAACCTGAGCAAAGAGGTCTAAACACCTGCAAATATTGTACTCATACTGCGTTCCCAGTTTGACGCCCCAACCGCTGAACTCGCTTCGGGAGTTACTGTATGTGCTGATGTTGTCAAACTCAACTGTGCTTCTGAATTCATACAGCGCGTCAAAATCCTCATCAAATTGCATACCGGCGACTCCGAAGTAAACGCCTGTCCGGTGATTGCATTTCCAATTAGAGGTATAGGTCACCCCAACTGTCCATTCGTGATAATTGGAATTCCAGTCAGCCTCAGCGGAATCGTACGCTAAGTTCACACCTGGATATGTAACAGACAAATACTGTTCCTGATACGGATGTAAAATTGTCGGAAGCAGGGAAGCGGAACTATCTGTAACAGATCCTTTCTTTTTTGAATTCAGCTGCGTGTATGATCCGGCGATTCCCATTGAATTGCCGCAAAATGACCCTCCCTGAAAATAGACCCGATAGCCTGATTCATAATCCGGACAAATCCCTTTGATATCGAATTCCACGTCGCCGGTAGTCCCATCGATGGGAAAAGGGTTTTGATTGATCTTGACTGCATAATCCAAGTCACTTGTGCAGGCTTTCCAATAAAGGTAATCGACTCCGACAGTAAAATCCCAGTCGCAAACAGAGAAACTGCAGCAATCAAAACAGTCGGTCGATTCAGCTTGAGAAAATGTCAACAGGGACGCGGCCCCTATCAAAGTCGCCAGACTCTTCTTCCAAATCTTGTTCAATAAATTCATAAGTCCTTTCCTTTATGTACAAATCCAAGTTGTAAGGTGGACTTTTATGAATTAATCGCCTTTAAATGAAAAGAAAAAACCGCTCTTTGCAGCGGTTTTTTCCAGTCTAAAATGTGACGCCGACTCCAACGGACAATCCATGATAAGAGATCGCGCGCGACTGATAGATTCCCGAGACGGCAATATTGGAAAGGTTTTGCAGTTCACCAAATCCATCTCCCCCTTGAACAAACAAACGAGGATCAGGAATGTGGTGCCAGCTGGTGAATTCATAGCTGACGTTAGTCCAGAGTTCATATCCGCAAAGGCATCCGGTGTACCCGATCCCAACACCTAAATGGAAACCTGGAATGAAAGTGCAGCAATCTTTTTCAACGAATTTTAAATTAGGAAACTCGACGGCAATCGACCCATCGCTTTCCACTGTCCCGAATTTGACCGAATTCTCTGTGTCGCTGACAAGAACTGTTCCATTGGCAAAAGTGAAAACCTCCAGACCTTTGCAGATTGAATAACGATAGTCCATTCCAATTTTTAACCCGACCCCGGTAATTTCAAGATCGGATACCGAGAATGTCGCAATGTCATCCAGTTCGACGTCGTCAGTGACTAAATAAAGGGTATTGAAGTGCTCGTCGAAATGCACCCCTCCAATCCCGAGAAATGGAGTCAACAGATGGCACCCCTGCCATTGAAAGTGATAGGCAATGCCGACATCCCATTGGTTATACTCCGATTCCCAGTTAGCCAGAGCCTCTTTAAATTCTAAGGATTCCTCAGTATCAGATTGCAAGATCTGGTTGTAGAGCGGATGCGTGAATGTTGGCAGAAGGTTATCATCACCTACGACCCTGTCCCCTTTATCTGCATCTATATGGGTAAAGGACGCCACGAATCCAAACGCACTCCCGCAGGTTTGAAAAGCCTCGAACTTCACTCTGTACCCGGATTCCCAATCAGGGCACACGCCACGGATTTCAAGAAGGGCTGTTTGTCCGGAATCTTCTTCTCCGACAGTTTCTGAAACGTACTTTAGATCATTTGTGCAAGGTTTCCAGTAAAGATAATCCGCTTCGACGGAAATGTCCCAATCGCAAAACGTCGGACAGCAGCTGGAAAAATAATTGCCTGCGTCGGCTTGTGAAATAATGAATAGAAAACTAAATGCTGAGACACCTAAAGTCCAACGTCGAATTTGATTGAAAAAAGATAACATCCCTTCCTCAACTTTGTCAGTTTAAAAAAGGATGTTATTCTCTATTTGTTTATTTCTTTTCAACGAGTTTTCGGCTTTTGCGGGTAAGAAGAAACCCTATGCCAAGCATTGCAGCCAACATCAGATAAGTTGTCGGCTCAGGCACTGGCACACCCGGACCGGATCCGATCCATCCGCTTGCTTCAGCATCTGGTCCGATCCCCTGTACATGGGCTGCGGAATACCACGTTCCATTGCCACCGCCAGGTGCACTGCCAAAATTGAACATCTCAGGGTTAATCAAATTGACCCCCGTGATCTCATAAATGATGTTGTCACCTGCTCCAAATCGATCCGCCTTTTTTTGCGGAAAATCTAACAAGATGTCAAAGAATCCGTCCCCGTCCGCTTTGAATGCGTTGATTCCGGTAGAAATAGAAGCATCAGCAACAGCTGTACCGCCAACGCGGTTGAAATTCAAATTATTGACATTTAGACTATCGTTAAAATTCAGGTACCAGGCACCAACAAACTCACTTCCCGTCAAATTAAAGTTGCTCAACTCCAACTGGACAGTATTCGGATCGACCTGCTGAAAACTCGCAAACGCCCAAGGGCTGGGCCCAACAGGATCGGTTCCCCCGCTGAATTCCGTATCCAGCTCGTAAATATAGACGACTGCCGGCATTGTGCTTGTCACTAACATAATAGCGAACAAAAATTTAAAGATATTATTAATCACGCCTGACCTCAATATTGTTTAACTATCACCTTTTCTTTATTATAACATAGTAAATATTTTTTTATAATAAAATTTAATACATGTTTTATTGACATCAATCGATTTTCACGTATCTTAAAAATAAACAACCTTGAGAGTGTGAAAATGCGTTTTTTTATTCTCGTTCTTTGTTCTTTATCGTTTTTTTTCCATCTGAGCGCCCAAACAGTTCTGATAACAGGGGCGAATAGAGGAATTGGCCTGGAATTCGCCAGTCAATACAATGATTTAGGGTATGATGTCATCGCAACAGCCCGCTCCCCCGAAAGGGCCAAAAAGCTCGAGACGCTGGGTGTCCGCATCGAACAACTTGATGTCGCCAATCCCAACAGCGTTGCGGACCTCGCTAAGAAGCTGGAAGGGGCTCCGATCGATATCCTGATCAACAATGCAGGTGTGTTACATGGGAGAGGGGACAAGCTTGAAGATGTTGACTTTGAGGAGGTCGAACGCTCCTTCGACATCAACACCATCGGCCCTCTAAGAGTAACGCAGGCCCTATTGCCGAATTTACGAAAGGGGAAAGAAAAGAAAATCATCAATATCACCTCCCGGTTAGGAAGCATTCAACACAACTCAGGAGGAATGTACGCCTATCGGGCCAGCAAGGCCGCTTTGAACCAGCTCAACAAAACGCTCAGCCATGAGCTAGGTGCAGAGGGATTTGTCTGCATTGTGATCCATCCAGGCTGGGTGCAGACCGATATGGGAGGATCGCAGGCGACCTACACGACCAAACGTTCGGTCGCCGGCATGATCGATGTGATCAAACAAAGTGGAAGATCATCAAATGGGAAATTCTATGATCTGCACGGAAATGAACTTCCCTGGTAAACCATGAAAAGCCATAAGCCATCCATATTGAAGCGCCTCATGATGGCGTCAACCAATATCAGGGAATCGGAGGTCCATGCCTGTTCGCTAGCGTTCCTGATGGCTTTTTTGTTAATGGGAAGCTACTATGTCCTGCGCCCTGTCCGCGATGCGCTTGCAAGCGATTGGACAGATGCTGAAGTTAGCGTGTTGTGGACTCTCAATTTTTTCTTCAGCGCTTCCGCCGTCCTCTTGTATGGATGGGCAGTTTCCTACGTCCGGTTTAAGAGGCTTGTTCCTTTTGTGTACATATCTTTCAGTCTAAGCTTTACCTTGTTTTACCTCTGTATCGTTTTCTATTCTCACCCTGTTGCCGTTGACAAGACATTTTACGTTTGGGTAAGCGTCTTCAGCCTTTTCCATATCTCTGTATTCTGGAGTTTCATGGCTGACCTTTTCAGCAAAGAACAGGCAGGACGACTATTTGCGATTATCGGCGCCGGAGCAAGCGCCGGCGCATTAGCCGGCCCCTCAATCCCCACACTTTTCTCGGGCCTGGTTGGGGCATATACCCTTTTACCCATCTCTTCTGTCTGCCTGTTATCGGTCGTCCCTATTATCTGGAAGCTTCAATCTTTAAAAGAACAAACGTTAGAAGACTCTTCTCTCAGCAAAGAAAACCCTCGGCATGCAATCGGGGGAAATCCGTTTGCGGGTTTTGTCGATTTCATAAAAAACCCCTATCTCCTGTCCATCGGCTTTTTCCTTGTCCTGTACACCTCCGTGGCCTCGATCATCTATTTTCAGCAGAAAAATCTACTGGCAGATTTTACATTGGAACAACGTTCGCAAATCCTGGGAGCGGTCGACTGGATTGTCAACGGACTTACATTTACTATCGCATTTTTCGCAACGGGAAGGATTGTAAAATATTGCGGTATGCCCGTCACTCTTTCATCTATTCCCTTTTTCATGTGCGGCGGCCTCTTCCTATCAGCAATCGCCCCTGTGCTCCTCGTCACGCTCCTCCTGCAAGTTGCCAGACGTGCGGGCAACTATTCCATCACGCGGCCAGCAAGGGAAATGTTATTTACCCAGGTGACCAGAGAAGAACGGTTCAAGGCTAAACCAGTCGTTGATATTGTTGCTTATCGTGGAGGCGATATGGTAACAAGTTGGGGAATCGCCTCTTTAACACAGGGATTAGGATTTGGTATGGGCGCGCTGGCAGCAGTGGGTGCGGGGATCGCTTCGATTTGGGGAATCCTGGCCATTTACATTGGAAGAACATATGAACGGGATGCTGAATAATGGTTAAAATCAAACCCTCCAGAAAAATACCCATTCCAAAGCCCAAGCCAAAAGGGAAAAATCCTAAGGCGAAAAAAATTAAAAAGGCTGCGGGAAAAAAATTCGATATTTTTGAAACGCTTTTTGAATCCGATGCGGGTTCAGAATCGTCACGCCAATCTGCTTCGTATTATGAAGAGATTCAAAAACTCAGTAAGCCCCAGCTTACGAAGCTTGAGAAAAAAGTTCAGAACATCCGAAGGTCTCTGATCAAGTCCAAGAAAAAAACCAAGGAACCGGAAAAACGTTGCTCACAAATTATAGGCTGGATTGACGATCGGATGAAGTATTCGCAGATCCATGAAGAGTTGCTCATGAAAATGATCCGGAAAAAAATCAAACGGTACGAAATCGCCCCCACTTCTTCACCGGAACACTTCAAGGTTAAAAAGGAAAAATACTCTTTTCGACGACTGTCCAGGCACTATTTTAAAGAAGAATTGGAACAGATCGAAAGGGACCTTGAAAGCGGCGTACTCCTAAGCCCCCATCGTGGACATGGCGCACCCGGAATCTTGAAACATCTGATCAACCATGTAATTCCTTGACCATCACATATTCTGTACTCGACACTCCGGGAATCTCGTTACCCATTTCATAGAGTTCTTTGAGCTTTACTTTGTCAACGACAATATCCGTCTTTACTGCGGACAATTTCTCCGCTTCCTCGACAGTCGTCTTGAAAAAAAGACGTTGCTGTTTGAAGACCTTATACCCCGGCGTTTGAAGCTGCTTCATTCCCTCCGGCATCATCTGCAGAATTTCCTGGCCCAGTTCTTTTCGCTTTGCTTCAAGCGCCTTTATCCCCTCTGCAATCTCTCGATACTGCTTGAGCTTGCGTTCCAAATCTTCGACATCCTGAGACATACGCATCCTTTCATTATCTTCTGGAATCGGAAAAGTCTAATACCTTCTCAACAAGAGGGTCAATCGTTTTTACATCATTAAGTGATGCCCTGCTGATCGCAATGCACCCAAGAGCAAACGATACGCCCCCAGACCCCAAATGTGTGGTAACTCTGGCATTGTTTACGCGTTCCTCGCCTCGGTACAGAGCTCCAAGCGTAGGAAACCCATCATAGGCCACACCCCTTGAGCCCACCCAGGTTTTAGCCGCACCTCTGATAAGAAGAGAATCAAGGTCATCTTGCGTTAGAGCCTGATGATAAGTATCTTTCCCAAGAGCAATAGAAAGAAGGTCCCAATAGACCTGGTTGACGGCATTCAACTGAAGGAGGTTCCTGTCTTTCGCAAACTCTTCGTTAATTTGAGGTTTCTTGTCACCATAAAACGCCTTTGTGCCTCCAACCCCAATGAATACCTTTGAAGGGCGAAACTTTGCCTGCCAGGCCAAAACTACCCCTTCCTGGTGCACTTCCATGCATTGATCGAGTTGTTGATAGTGCTTGATTTTGTCTTTGGGAAGGTCGACCCACAAGAGCAAGCTTGGCCCGGCAAAGACCGCGTAATCGGGCTCCTGAAACCCGAGTGTTTTCAAAGTTCCAACTCCTTCGCCTGGAGCTAGAATATAGTCGCAAGGAATATCTGGCTCCTTGTCTGGAAAAGAGTACTCATTTCCTGCTCGATTGCGCACCCTAAGTTGGGTGATCGAAGACGAATGATCAAAGGAGGCCCCGATCACTTCGTGATCAAATTTAATCTCGAACAGGCAGGTTTCTGAGCCCTCGTTTTGATCCACAGTCATGAGTTCAGTTAAATACCTGACAAATTTCGGGATAAACTCACCGGTATTAAGGCATCCTCCCGGTCTCCAAAGCGCCGCAGAATTTTCTGACCATCGCGATTCCCCTTCGCCATCAAAACAAGCATACTCTCTCACAAAAGAGCGCAATTGTGGGTCAATGTCAACGACTTCACCTGGAGTGAGTAATCTACAGCTCGCGTAACCTAATTTTTGATAACTCTCCATCATTTGCAACGCTTTGCTCCCAGCACAGGAATCATGGAACAAAAGGTCAATCCGATAACCTTGATGCAGCCTATTGTCATTCTTCAATATCTCGAGACAAGGATTATAATTTGCATCGGTCAATAGTTTTTTCAACGTGTCATCAGCTGAATCGTAAAAATCCTGCCAAAGTTCCATGCTGACTTTACCAAGCTCGAGAAGCACTTGGGTCCTTTCTTTATGGGCCCCTTCATTTCTCCCGTACTCAACAACAGACTCAATAAAATGCCGGACCGTTTCAGAAGACTCATCAATCCCTTCCACATCATCAACGCGGATTCCACTCCCTTCATTGAATTTTAACCCAAGAAAGTCAATCAGGTCTTCTCCCCTTGGAACCACCGACAAAATCTCGTCAGGCGTCAGGCTCGGTACGATATTGCAGGCAGTGGTCGCCGACAACTTCCGGTTTTTTTCTAAAACTGTAATTTTTACAGTCTCTTCATTTTCAACGGCGGCCATCCAGCTCTGATACGCCTCGAGCAACCCGATCACTCCTCCACCGACAATTATCACATGTCGATCGATCTGCAAACTTTGAAGCTGAAAACTCGTTAGAATTTGGAGAATGATAAAACAAGAAACTATTCTGAACATATAGACCATTCCTAGTAGATGCGTTGATCAAAGGGACAGACTAATGTTGAGGAAAAAATTATCTAGGGAACTTTATACCTTACTCAGAATACACACGCAGCAACTTCAGATTCTGGAAACCAATTTTTTCATAGAGAAATTTCGCGTGGTTAGTGGCGGTCAAAGCGAATGTCTCGAACCCATTTTCTGCTGCCTTTTTCATCCCTGCTGCCGTGATTAATTTTCCCAGCCCCTGCCCTCTTGCGAAAGGGCTGACGATCACATCAAAGATAGACGCGATAAAATGAGAATAAAATACCGAACATGTTGCTACAGGTTTTCCACTAGCGTATCCGACAAAATATTCGATGGATGAATGGTCTTTGACCAATGCAGGCTCAACGCACTTAAAAAATCCTTCAATCGCCTCCATTTCCTCTTCAGGGATGAACGCCTTCAATACAGCGAGGTTGAGGATGTGCATCTGTTCAAATTGGCGTTGGAAGTGGGAAAACTTCACTTTGAAATTGTTTTCAATACTCTGTAAGTCGAAGTCCATTTCGTCCTCTTTCCGAATAATGACCGATCCCCTCTTTAGAGAGGGGGTCAAGTTATTATGCCAAAGGAACGTAAATTTTGGTAAGGAGATTCTCCGGATCGGTTTGAGCGATCTCCATGTTGAGATGTACAACAAAGCAGGATTTCTCGGCGACTTCGTCTTTGTGCAAAGGATACCACTGTTGGAAGATCGCGTTAAAAGAATCCTGGAGTTTATCGTACGGACCTTTGTGCATGAAAACGGTATACCTGCCCCCTTCAAGGGTTCTCCGACCGATATCCCCTTTTTCGATCACCTCCTTCGGTGCTCTGATGCAGGCGTCGAACCGCAACTTATCCTCATTGGTAATACTTGGATCATCAATCCCGTCGCTGAACCTTCTCGCATTTTCCAAGGATGGATGATGCTTTTGGGCAAAATCCATAAGCGTCCTCCACGCCTCCGAGGGAGTTTCGCTATAAGGTCCGGTCTTCCTGACAAATAAGACAGGCTGATCTTCCATTTCTATGATTTCTGGTTTCATGAGTTTTATCTCCGTTCTTCTATGGGTTTGTCGTTCACCATCGCAGTCGTTTTCCCTGCCTGTCCGATAATCGGCAGGAGAGCTTCCCATGACCTGTCTAAAAGCTCTGGAAAATGAAGCCGGAGTCTCATACCCTGAATCCAAAGCGATCCCTGTCACTGGTTCTTCTGAGTATTTAAGCTTCCCAGCGGCTTTCTCCATTCGAAGACGCCGAATATAGCCATTCAACGATTCACCGGTGGCGGCATGGAAAATGCGATGGAAATGAAAAGGAGAGAAGCAGGCGGCCTTGGCTATCTTTTCAAGCGTGAGTTTTTGGTCTATACCGATTAGGTATCAAGATTCGGGAATTTAACAAGGAAGCGTCCTAGTATTGAAGCAGGCGAAGCCGGTGCTGAAGCAGTTCAACTCGAATGAGTTGGACGATGCAAGCAGGTTCAATGGTAGTGACATGCTGACGAAGTTAAAAACAGAATCTTGATGCCTAATCGGTATAAATTCTGCTGAATATAGATTTGCGCCTTCCAGATACTTCTGGCGTGGGCCTGCCACAATTCATCGTCTTGTTTCATGACTCGATCTCCTATACCCAATAGAATACAAGAACATGCGATTGGTCCGCTTTCCCGATCTTGCTATTCGACTTGCTCGATCTCAGAGATCTGCCAGGTTTTATCAAAAAATGACGGTTTAGGACTATATAGCCGCAAAATGGTAAACCACCCTTTTCCAGGAACCGTTTGAATCCAATTCCCTCTTCCAACGCCTTGCGGCTGCTCCGGAGAAAAATAAATTGTTGTTGAGCCATCGCTGTTCTTTTCTGCAGCCGGGGAAGGATAACTTTGACTTCCCGCTCTTGGGTACTTTTGCGGTGTTTCCAGCATAGACCGCGACTGATTATCGTAGAGGGTCAACGACCAGAATTTCTCTGCAGGGATATTGCCTGGAAGAGTGACTTTGTAAGTCTTTGCGCCGTCAAAAGGTTCTTTGTTACTATCCAGAAATGCCATGAGATACTGGGACCCAACACCAGGAATCCGCATGATCATCCCGGGCGAGTCAAGTGTATACGCATAGTAAAATGCCGTTCGAGAATCTAGCGTGCGTGCACCTGTTGTTGGATAGGGTTTAAAATACCCCCCTTTTGTGAACTCCGGAGGAGGTGTTTCAAAATTATATCCCCCTTCCCATAACATACTGCCCCACGATGACCCCTGATAGTAAGACCAGTCGGGGTGTATGACAGCATAACGCCAGTTCAGTACCCTTCCTGCTGCATTCCCAATCGCTGCAGCATCCCCTAATATTTTTTTCAATCTCTCATCTGGTTGAAAAGATTTTCCTTTAACAATGCCAATAGCAGACAGTTGACCGGCAAGCTCTGGATCATAACTATCTGCAGGTTCCTGCTGAACATTCGCATTGATCATTTCGAAAAATGAATAATCACTAGGTGGAATCGTATTGAACGCTTTACCGCTCGCATCGATAAATTTTGTCTCTGGAATGGGAGGATTCGATGCAATTTTTACCTTACCTTCTAAAGCTGTTGCAATACTTGTCCCATAACCTCCAGGAATATAGGGATAAATCTTTAAGTTCTTCTTGATATTTTCGACCGCAGGTGCAGGATCGTTGTTTTTTAGATAGGAGCGGGCGGCATAGAGGACTCGATTAGTTTTTGAATGTGCGACATGAAACCCGCTATCAGGAAGAGGCCCTTCGTAATTTGGGGGGAGCAAAAGATACTTCCCTCCAAAACCTCTGTCAGGGCCCGGAAAACCAATATCGATTATCCAGGAGAACCACATATCATTAATTGTCCCCAGCCCATCGGAAGGTTGTTCGATGACCATAGGGCCCTTTGTTAGATCAATGACCGATAGATAGTAGACCGTATCTGCGTTCGCAGTTAAAAATAACGAGTTTGCATCCATCAATTTTGAAAATATCACAACAGAATTATCTTCTGCGCCGATACTCAGAAAACCTTCCCTGATCGCATATGCGGAAGCCCCTCGGAAACTGTTCATAAATGCGTCAATGCCACGGACAAGATCCAGAGCATCTTTTACTTTTTGAGCAGTCTCTTCTGATGGTACCCCGTTCGTGTATTCCAGTTTTCCTAGTTTTGTTTGTACAGAATCAGGCGTTGTAATTTCCTCAGGAATTTGATGACTCTGAGCCAGAATCAGTCCAGGGACAACGTTGCATAAAATAATGATTCTCTTGAACATGAGACACCTCCTCTCCTCTATTCAATATATAACATTTATTTTAAAAAAAATGATACTCTTAGTGTTTGATGTAAATAGTTGAGGGATCTTTATTTAGCCAACCAATCAGAAATTAATTCCATTCGATTTGGGATATTGTTCAGACAGTGCTGACCATCTTCAATTTCCCAGTATTCGACGCGATGTCCAGAGCCCTTGAGCTTTTCAAACATGCGTTTTCCATGACCAAGATGGGTGCGATGATCCTGTTTTCCCTGAATGATGAGAATAGGCAGTTCTTTATTGAACCTGTCTGTGTGGTCAATGGGGCTTCTGAAACTTAACCGTTCCTCTTCGTTGACGCCAGGCTTCAGTCCAAAATCATCGACAAACATCGTTCTCATCGCCTCTCTCGTCTTGATGGTGGTTCGTAGGTCCATCGGGCCAGAGAGTGAAACTGCTTTGTCAAAATATGACTGGAGATACACAGACCTTTGCAAAGCCAGAAACATTTCCATTCCCCCTCTGCTTCCTCCTAAGATAAACTTCTTCTCAGGAGAGAGTTTGACCCCCAACTTCTCTTCAAGAACGGGCAGAAATTTAACGAGGTTTTCCACGTCATTGACTTCCTCACCCCCAAATTCATCCTGCCCTTCACTGACTCCCCCTCGATAGGCTGTGGCAAGTATAGTGTAGTTTCTGGCAGTAGTGAAATCTGTTGCAGGGTTCATCAAGCCTAGGATGCGATTGCCTCCTCTGAGAAATACGAGCAAGGGGGCTTTTTCATGTTCAGGTGTGAAAGAAATGTACCCTTTAACCTGGTGTTCATCTGAAGGGTATTTGAAAACAATGATCCGGCGTTTTTGCCGAATGATTGCATCTTTGATCGGTTGCGGAGTCTCTTCCGACTCTAAAAAATTGCCAGGTAATATCTCGAAAATCCTGAACTTTCTCAAGATCATAGAAACGCGCATGACGCCTGCAGATCTCCAGAACTGTATTTGATTCTTTCGCTCTGTTTTCAACAACCTCTTTGGAAGTAAAGTCCACCTCTCCAAACAGCGGAACGAACAGGAGAAAAAAAAATCAGGAATCCCGACTTTTTCATTACTGAACAACGGAGTGGATCAAATGTTCATCGACCCACTGGATGATCTCGTCTGACTCAACCATAGGCTGTCCATCAACCACCAAACAAGGAACCTGGCTTCGTCCAAGCATTCCTCTTAGAGCTTCTCGATAGGAATAGTCTTGATTGACTTCTCTAAGCGGAATAGCGACACCATTCATGTTCAGGTGGCGGATCACTTTTTGGCAATAGGGACAGTCGACTTTATAGTAGAGCGTCAAATGATACTGGGGATGTCCTTCAGCGTAAGAATCCGCTGCAAAAAACAAAAATAGAACAAAAATTACAGAATATAATGATTTATTCATTAAAAAAACTCCTTTTATTAAAAAGATAATATACATTAAAACGAAATATTTTTCAATTCTGTTCTAATGGAGGCCTCATATAATCTGCGGGTTTTTCCTCGATGAGGATACCGACAGGGTGCCCAGGTTCCGGATCAACGGATGGGCCATAAATCAAATAAACTGTATGAGTATTAAAAATGTTTATTTATATCTTTGACTCACTTCGTAAACAGAAATTGTCGGGTTAAAGTACGTAGACCAGCGACTAAGGTTGGAACTTGTCCTTATCAGGATATCACAACGAGAAAGAAGAAGGGCGTCGATGATGGCATCTTTGCCGGATTGATAAGGATGTGGTTGGTTATAGTGAATCGGCTTTCCATCTGTTGACCGGCTGGTATCTTCCTTAAAACAGAGGCGATTCCCGAATATGGAAATCATGTAATTCAAAAAACCCTCTTCATCGGTCGCCAGAAATACTTTAAATTCTTCGAGGCCATGTTTTTCTGTAATATCGAAGATCTGCTCAACCATTTTTTTATAAGATAACAATGGAGCTTCTGTATATTTATCCGTTCCCCGATAATGAACACCGACAACAAGGCCACCGTCGAAGTTCTCATCACAAAATTGATCGACCTCCTCTAATATCTCTTCCTTTACAAAAATATATTTCTGGATCAGTTCCCATGCCTCATCTCTTGATGTATTCAGTTCTATTTCCCATGGATCATGCCCCGTGATGGTTTTTGGTCTGTTTTTCGCTCCACAGCATATGGGCTCGCAATAATAATTCCACCAGTTGAATCCGTACGATTTTTCATAGTAGTAGCCCCATTTCCCAAAATTGACCTCGATTCCGCTGTAAAGTCCCTGTTCATAAGACTTGCAAAGGGACAAGACATCATCGAACGTACTGAAAAGTCCTGTCGGCCTGCATCTAAGAATGATCGACCGTTTTGATTGTTCTTTTTCCAATGAAAGCAATTGTTCTGATGAACAGAAAATCAAAAAGCAACTAGCGGCGAGAACAATCCAGTATCTCATGTAGACCCCATGACAAATTTTTATCTCTAAAAATAATTTTTACCATAGAGTAAAAATAAAAAAAATGCCGTATTAAATAATTTTTGCCGAAAAGTAAATGAAAGTTTCGCAGAAGTATCCAAATGCGCAATATGAATTCACAGGTTTTGAACTTGAACTATATTCTTTGGCCTATAAGAATATGGCTTACACTGAATTAGAGAAGGAAAGCTATGTTCTCGAAGAAGATTTCCTTAGCTTTATTTGTTCTTTTAATAAACAGTTCCTACGTTCTCGCCGTAGAAAAAAATTCTTATGAATTATCTAGACATGACATGAAAAGCTATACAATTCCAGAGGAATTGAGCTGCCTTTTTGACAATCCTCCAATGGTTCATCCGTATAAAAACATAATGTTTTTTGTTCCTTGTAAGTCTGGATCAACAACTCTTTTATACTGGTTTCTTTTTCATGTTTTAAGCACACCTAAAACAGATATCGATGCTGCTGGTCATATCTATCAATACCGAAGATGGCTTTTTGGACATTTATTTGAAGATGCCTATCCAAATCTAAATGAATATTTGAAAGCTTTAGTGGTTAGAAATCCTTATGCACGAACAGTGAGTAGTTTTTTGCATTGCTGCAAAGTGAAAACCGTTCCGTTTATTGATGCTATGAAAAAGAAATTCTCCACTACTTCAATCGATAAAATCTTGTCCAAGGTAACTTTCGAAGATTATATTGAATTTCTCGAAAACCAAAATATTACCCAATGTGATTTTCATTATCGGGCACAAACAACTTTCCTTCTTTTTTCTCAAATAGATATTATTATTCACCTAGAAAATTTAGGAAAAGAATTAGCATATGTCTGTCAACCCTTTGACATTTCAACAAGTTTTAATCCTCTGTTTACATCTGAAGGACGTAATAGTTTGGGTGAAAAAATCGACCTTCCTAATGAATTATATTTCTCTGAAGTACCTTACTCTGAAATTCAAGACTTAGTATTCCAATATTCTGGGAAAAATGCTTGGCCGAATTTCAGGCATTTTTTCACGCCCGAAATTATAAATAGAGTCCAGAAAATATATTCATACGATTTTGAAAATCTTGATTACTCGTTAAACCCTTTTTTAGATTAACAAATTTAATATAATGGGTGGTGGAAAAGTCAATCCAGGCTCTCATCCCTCCTCCTCCGATCAAAAAAAAAGCCACCCATAAGGGTGGCGCCTTTCAACGTCGTCGGGATGGACTCGCTCGGCTTACGCCTCGTCTCGGCCCTGCGGGCTCATCGCTTACGCGATGCTCTACTCGCTACGCTCGTAGCTCGAACCCTCTTCTCCCCGATCGCTTCGCTCCGGGAAGGGGCTCTCATCCCTCCTCCTCCGATCAAAAAAAAAGCCACCCGAATGGGTGGCGCCTTTCAACGTCGTCGGGATGGACTCGCTCGGCTTACGCCTCGTCTC
>CAZWOB010000031.1:0-1718 GCA_964635295.1 uncultured bacterium | reverse complement strand
ACACACGCTTTCCAAGCGTGCTCCTTCGGCCGCTCGGACACTCCTCCGAAAATACGCAAATAGTCTATTCCAAAGAATGCTTATCTCGCAAGCATTGATTTCTCTTTGTCAATATGATACAATATCATCCATCATGAATACTCTCAAATCTAAACTCCTACTTCCTCTCCTCCTCATCCTATGCTTCAGCTGCTCATTCTCCAAAAAAGAGGAAGGACCATCCCACATCATCCTCGTCAGCATCGCCCCATACAAATTCTTTGTTGAAAAAATCGCAGGCGATACCGTTACCGTCCAACAAATGGTCCCCACCGGAAGCAGCCCCCACTCCTATGAACCCTCCTCCCGCTCAGTACTCAATGCCAGCAAAGCCGATGCCTGGTTCAGAATTGGCGAATCCTTTGAAAAACGGGCAAAACAGGCAATGCTCAGCTACAACGACGAGATGGAAGTCGTCGACCTGCGGGAAGGCGTCAATGCGATCCATACCCACGAAGGACACGGCCATCAATGCCAGCACGAAGACTGCCGCGACCCGCATATATGGCTCTCACCTAGAGAGGCTAAAAAGCAAGCGAAGGCCATCTACGAAACCCTCGCCAATATTTACCCTGAACACAAAGAAACCTACCACAAATCTCTGAGAAAATTCGAAAAAGAACTTGACGACCTCGACCTGGAACTTGAACAAATCCTACTCCCCCTTAAAGGAAAAACAATCCTCGTCTCCCATCCCGCTCTCGCTTACATGGGACGAGACTATAACTTCAAACAGCTCTCTATTGAATTCGAGGGTAAAGAACCCTCGCCGCAACAGCTGACCAAGCTTCTTGAAATGGGACGGCAACTCAACACTGACAGGATTTTTATCCAAGAACAGCACCTGAGCAAAGGAGCCCGCCTCGTAGCCAATGAATTAGACGCCGATGTCGTCGAGATCGACCCACTAAGTGAGAACTATATCGAAAACCTACGCTTCATCGCACGCAGCATCGCCGGAAAGCCGCAAGGGTAGAGACAATGACAGTAGTTCTAGAGGATGTCTCGTTCGCCTACCAAGATCAAAATATCCTGGAACATGTCTCTTTTTCTCTAAATGATGGAGAATTCATGGGGATTTTCGGCCCCAATGGCGGCGGGAAAACCACCCTCCTTAAACTGATCATGGGATTCCTCAAGCCCAGCTGCGGAAAAATCGAAGTAATGGGAAAGACCCCCAAAGAGGCGCGAGAATCGATCGCCTATGTCCCTCAAAGTTTGAAATTCGACCGCCAGTTTCCCATCACTGTAAAAGAAGTGGTGCTTTCAGGAAGACTGTACAACCTCTCCTGGTTCGGGAGATATTCTTCCGAAGATGAAGAAGCGGCCCTGAAAGTGATGGACAAACTTAAGTTGACCCATCTGGAACATCAAGCGTTTGGCAATCTATCCGGCGGACAGGCCCAGCGCACCCTGATCGCGCGCGCGCTCGTTTCAAACCCGAAAATCCTTCTCCTTGATGAACCTACTGCAAGCGTCGACGCAGAAGCCGAAGCGGAGATCTACCGAATTCTCGAGGATTTAAAGGGAACAATCACCATCCTGATGGTTACACACCATCTCAGGACAGCCGTCAACCAAGTGGAAAGGGTTCTTTGCGTCAACAAGACTGTCGAGGATCTGAAACCCAAAGATGTTTGCGGTCATTTTGCCATGGGGCTTTACCACCCTCCCCTCAA
>CAZWOB010000030.1:0-25550 GCA_964635295.1 uncultured bacterium | reverse complement strand
ATCGTCTACTTCTTTTTTTTGCCTAGATCCAGGTACTCATTTTCCGGATGAACCATAATTTTAATTTTAAGTTTACAGAATACAAACGAAAAAATGTTAAATTATAACTTAAAAACAAACAAATGGAGAATAACTATGAATTTTTCAATTCGCTCAAACGAAATTAATATTCACGCCTACAAGGCCCAAAGCATTCCTGTCGTCTCTTCAGTAACAGTGTCCCCTGCGATGGCCATTGCAAGCACAGTTCAACTTGTTGTTGGGGCCGGAAGAGCCTTTATCGGTAGATTAAAGGGGAAAGAAAAGTCCGACCTTTATAGCAAAGGCGTTGAACAGATGAGAATGGGTGGGAAAAACCTGCTCTACAGCGTTATTAATACCTTTTCTCTTGGATTTTTTGGCCTGTACATGAAAAAACAATTTCAGAAGATGGAAGAAAGTGGGTTATATATTGGAACGATGAGAGATATGAACATCTCGAAGGCGGCCATCTGGTTTTCAGGAATCAACGATCATGTCGAAACCCCTTCTGAAAGAAAAGCCTCTCAAGATTGGATTGATAGTGCTTGGTCTATAGAAACTGATGAATCAGATATCGACATCTAATCATCGAAACTACTCATACAACCGCAGGCGCTTCTCGGCATCTTCATTGCCCATTTCCGCTGCCCGCTTATAGAGATCGACGGCCTCCTGGATATCTTTACCGATTCCGAGGCCGTCTTCATACATCCGGCCTAAATTATACATTCCTTCGGGATTGTTCTGCCCTGCCGCCTGCCGGTACCAAAAGGCTGCCACCTCAAAGTTCACTTTCACTCCGTTCCCCTGCTCGAACATCCGCCCTAAGTTATTTTGTCCATCCACATAACCAGACTCGGCAGATAACCGGTACCATTTGACCGCCTCGCCGACATCCTGAGGAAGTCCGGAACCGATCTCGTACAGCAACCCTAACTTGTTCTGTGCAATCCCCGATCCTCCTTCGGCCGCCTTTTGATAGTATTCGATCGCTTTGCCAAGGTCCTTTCCAAGCCCTCTTCCCGACTCATACATACGCCCGATGAGAAAAAAAGATTCGGGGTGGTTTTGATCTGCAGCCTTCTTATACCAATAGACCGCCTCTTCGTCACTTTCAGGTACACCTTGTCCAGTTTCATAAAGACGGCCAAGAGCAACCTGCGCTGCAGGATTACCTTCCTCCGCAGCCTTCTGAAACCAGCTGGCAGCCGCCTTGTAATTTTGTGATGTTCCGAGCCCTTTGACATACAGGTATCCAAGGTTCAGCTGGGCTGGAGAATAATCAAGCTCTGCAGCCCTTTTATAATACTTGAAGGCTTCCACAGGATCCTTGGGCACTCCTTTGCCGAACTCGTAAACGCGTCCGAGGTTGTATAAGCCTCGAGGGTCGTTGTTCTCAGCAGCTTTGCGGTACCAGTTAACTGCCTCCCTAAAATTCTTTGAGACCCCTTCTCCTTCCTCAAAAATCACCCCGAGGTTGTTTTGCGCAGCGGCATTGCCGCTTTCAGCAGCCAGCCGGAACCATTTAGCTGCTTCGAGATCGTTTTCCTGTACCCCGAACCCCTTTTTAAGTAAATGTCCAATATTGTTCTGGGCTTGTGAAACTCCCTGCTTCGCCGCTTTCAAATACCACTCATAAGCTTTACTATAGTCAGGAGGCGACTCATCAGGCTTTTCATAAAGCAGCCCTAATCGGAATTGCGCATAGGGGTTGTCTTTCTGCGCCGCCATGAGATACCATTTCTTTGCCTCCTCTTCACTCTTCGCCACTCCCAATCCCTTTTCGTGCAGCAACCCTAAGTTAAACTGGGATAAGGGGTTTCCTCCTTCGGCTGATTTCGCATACCATTCATAAGCCTTAGAGTAGTCCTGTTTTACCCCTCTGCCGAGCTGATACATGCGTCCCATGGAATTCTGCGCGTTGACCAGCCCCTGCTCAGCTGATAATTGATACAATTGGAAAGCTTTTTGAAAATTTTGCGGAATTGAAATGCCATGTTCGTAAAATCTGCCGGCATTTACCTGTCCATAAGGATTGCCGCCTTCCGCCGACCGCTCATAATAGGTAAATGCGGTTGCGAGATTTTTCTCAACCCCCCAACCGTTCTCATACATTAGACCCAGGCTGTATTCAGCCAGGTTGTCTTCTTCAGCAGCAGCCTTCGTAAACTGTTCAAAAGCCTTCTGATAATCTTTCTCCAGCCCAATTCCGTAAAGGTACATGTTGCCAAGAGCTGTTTGCGCTCCTGAAAAACCTAAATCCGCAGCTTTTTTGTAATAGTTGGCCGCTTCGACAAAATCCTTACGGACGCCATCGCCCAGATAATAGGCATTGGCCTTTTTCAGATAGTCGTAACCTTTCCGTTCCCGTTCAGCTTCAGCTTCTTCAGCTTTCTCCTCAGCACTCTTCTCCTCGTTAGATTTCGTATCTTCAGCATAAAGTGGAATAAAAGCGCCAAAAATCAGAGATAAAATCAATAGTCTTTTCATCATACACCCTCAGTTAATCATTACCATAGATTGCTTTTTTATTAAATATATTTTTATAAAGAAGTATGACTTCTGAGGTTACATTTGAACATTCTGGATCGGGTGAGCAAATTCTTGCCAGCAAGCCATCTGCACCATCTCCCGACATCGCCTTTCCGTTCGAAGAGGAAGAGCGGTCAGCTGTTACGCTGCACTCATTAAAGGAAAGGGTGCAGCCCGTCCACACCAAAGAACTGCTTAAAATTTTACTGGATCAGGTCAGACAATACCCGGGTCACACAAGTGAGTTAATTCTGGCACTTCAAGAGCAGAAGGAGAAGTTCCCTGAAAGTGTAAATGAATTCGATGAAGTGATTGAATTATTGGAGACTGAACAAGAAGCCATTTCTCAAAAAATTGACGCATTGGACAGTGAGAAGTGCGGCCTGCTCGATGATTGGGTATATGTCGACAAAATCCCTGATGAGGTCAAGCCCCCTCCTGGATATGAGAAGACATGGGCCTCATACGCCCTATCAGCTGGAGGAGCTGTCTGGTATGTCACGAAAACGTCAGGAACAGTCCTCTATTTTCTTTGCGATCATGTATTGCTTAACGGCAATGTTCTCAGGATCGCCGCAGCGACAGGGAGTGTCGTCTCTGTGATCAACCTAATGGGAAGCCCTGCCCTTCCTGTCCTTCAAACAGTAGCGGTTTTTATCATCAGACGTCTTATTTCCTTGTGATCAGTACCTGGATAATCGTAGCGAGCGTGGCCAGAAATACTGCGATGACGGCGATCCAGGGAAGGCGTGTGGCAAGAGTATGGATCAAGCGCATCTGCCTGTCCTGATCCTCGTCATTGTGATTATTTTTAGACATAGTCCCATGATACACGAAATGCTTGGAAATTCAAGCAAGGTCATCTATAAAAAGGGCATGAACACATTTTTGAAAATCCTCATCGTCGCAGTCATCATCGCTGCCAGCTGGATCTATTTTGATGCACAGGACACCACGCTCGACATCCCACGATTTGAACATAGATTAGGGAAAGGGCCGGAAAAAATTTCATTGTCCGAGAAAGAATGGAAAGAGCGCCTGACTCCTGAACAGTATTATATACTCAGGGAAAAAGGGACCGAGCCTGCTTATTCCGGAGACCTCCATGATAAAAAAGAGGCAGGAACGTATGTATGCGCTGCCTGCGCCTTGCCTCTATTCAGCTCCAAGGACAAATATGATTCCCGTACGGGCTGGCCAAGTTTTACCAAGCCGATCGACCCCCTGCATATTATCTACAACGAAGACACAACGCTCTGGATCAAGCGAACCGAAGTCTCCTGCGCGAGATGCGACTCCCACCTGGGTCATGTTTTTGAAGACGGACCGCCGCCTACGGGATTGAGATACTGCATTAACTCACTTGCTCTTATATATGAGCAAGAAACCAACGTCTTGCCGCATGGGCGGCCAGTTCAAATGAACCGCTCTCTTCAAAATGATGACCCGCTCCAGGAATGATTTCGAACCTCTTTTCACACTCCAACTCCCTAAAGGCATGTTCATTGAGCTCAAGAATTCGCTCATCAAGCTCGCCGACGATGAAAAGAGACGGAGAGGACACATGCTTCAACGACTCGCCTGCGAGGTCAGGTCTTCCCCCCTTTGAAACAACAGCTTTGATATCACCTGATCTGGACGCTGCGAGCAACGCTGCGGCAGCGCCTGTACTTGTTCCAATAATGCCAACCTTGTGATGTTCAATCTTTTGCTGACCTTTCTGCCATTCAACCGCTCCGAGCAATCTATCTGCCAGCAAAGGAATATTGAACCTAATTTCCTTATTTTCAATATCTTCAAGCTCTTCAGATTCTGTCATGAGGTCAAACAACAAAGTGGCAAGTCCATATTCATTGAATTCCTCGACGAGATGTTGGACTCTCGTGTGGTATCTGTCGCTGCCGCTTGGATTCGCAAAGAGAACAATTGAGGTTGATCCATCAGGAACCGACAAAAACCCCTCAACGCTCACAAATCCCGCCTGTATACGCACCGTTTGCATCATTGCATCCTTTTGAGAAATTTCTTACCATACAAAGCGACGTATGGACAAGAAGAATAAACGCCTTTTTTTTGCTTTTGAGGTGCACTCCCCTTGGTTGAAGGTTACACCGGAAGGCCGAGCGATCAATGAAGAGTACCGCCATCTGACGATCGCATTCTTAGGTAATGTCAATTGGGAGCTGTTTGAACCTGCCCTTGATGCCGTTCCTGTTCCCGGGCTCAAAGTTGGCCTGACCGGGATGTTCGACCAGCTTCTTTTCCTGCCCCCAGGACGTGCAAATGTCTGCGCCCTGCATGCTGAGTGGACAAACGCTGTTTTTGATTTCGATGCTTATCAGCAGACCCTTGCCAAATGGTTAGAAGAGCAAGGCATCTCAATCCATCTGCACAAAAATGGGTTTCTCCCCCATGTGACCATCTGCCGCCGCCCGTTTTCTAAAAAGGAATGGGAGGACGCATTTTCACCTGTTCCTTTCTATCTATCAAATTTTCACCTCTACGAGAGCCATCCCGGGTTGATCTACCGACCTGTCTGGACTTTTCCTATTCTTCCTCCTTTTGATCAGACTCATGCCTTTGGCGAAAATGAGCAGCAGCTTGCTCAAAACCTGGAATTTGCGAGGCAATACAGGGATCAATTCTCCTCTATACCGCAAATTGACGTTCAGTCCTTACCAGATGATATCATTTTCAATCCACATACTTAGACTTATCATAGTAATGCTTGGTTTTATAAAATAATTAGGTTATTATATTTGACTTTATAATCTAAAGTTTTAACCATGACCACATCCCCCCATCTTGTAAGCCCCCTTTCAAAGGGAACACCTACCTACCAACGTAGAAATCTCCAAGGCACATCCGTTGCAAGGGTTCTTTTTCCTGAACCTTCAGACTCTTCTGAAAGCACTAAAACGCTATCCGAGCTCTACCAGTTCAATCTCGACACTCCTGGTATCTTGTGCGACGGAAGCGAGTTTTTTGAAATCAGAGAAGCTGTCGAAGCCATTGAAGCTGTCATTTCAAGAATTGCCCCGCCAAATATCCAGGATGAGTTAAGAACGCGGGTCACCAGGATCCTTAGAATACTTGGACACAGTGAAAAACTGGCCGAATTAGGAATGGTCTTGTTCTATCTCGATCGAGACCGCGATCTTCCTGAATCCTCCTCGTTAGTCTCATTTAGATCAAAAGAATTGAACGAAGAAGTCAAACGCTATATCGAAGCACATCGCTCAGCCGGAGCGAATCCCCTGATCCCCTCCGGAAAAACGCACTACCTGATGAGAGCATTCTCACACATGGCGCTCACCTCATCGCAGGTCTATAACAGAGGAGGGTTGGCTGCCATTCAACAACTTTTAAATGATCCTTCTTATCAAATCGCTATTTATCTGCAGCCCGAACATCTCCAGCACTTAGTGGCTGTCATCGGCCATTTTCTATCGAATCCCGCTTTTAAAGCCTTGATCGAAACTCCTGCCACCATCCACCCTGACCTGAAAGATATCATCAGGCTTGATTTAAAACTGCACCCTGAACACCCCATCCGGTCCACGCACATCCTGTACGATGCGATCATGTCGATGTTTACCGACATCAGACAAAAAGAGGCCCCGAATTGTTACGCCATCGCAGCACTCATTTACACCATCGAAAATGATCCCTTAAAGTATCTGGAGATGACGCTCCGATGGTTGAAACAAGGGTACGCTTCTTTCGGCGAACGTTTCGCTTTACCCATCAAGCCCCTGGTAGAAAAACGGTTTCTCTACGTCAACGATTTGAATTGCAGATTGAAGTTTGAAGATACCATTGGACTAGCCCCCTTTCAACATATCAGCGGAACGTTAGGGCTCGGCCCGACTGAAGCTGCTTCTTCCGACACGCCGGTCTCTATCCGCAGCACCTTGTCCAGATTACTGCAGGAAAACGATTTCTCCGAACATCTTCCCTATGCCGAAAGAATGTACATCGCCTACAAAATAAACGGGCTTATTCTTGTCCATCTTGCCATAGGCGAGATGACATTTATGAACATATCAAGAAGAATCACCCCTGATTTCCCCAAAGTATCCACAGTAAAAAGGAGCTTTATCACTGCTTGTTTGTCCGAAATCGCAAAGATAGCTGAAACTCCTGTTCCCCAAATGTTTCGCTCAAAGCTGATTGAAAAGCTCACAAGCGTTCTTTGGCTGGAAAATTGCAATGAACAACAAGTGGACGTCAAACAAGGAGCCGTTTGGGTGCGGGCGCAACGGGTTGCAAATTTTACAGGAGATCTATTCCGTCTAGCTTCCGTATTTGAGTCATCGCTTCGCGTTTTCGCATTCAGTAAAAATAAATACACGCTGATCAATACAATTTCCGATCTGCAGCAAACCTTGGTCGAGACTTCCCGGAACACTGTTAAAGAGGCAGAAAGAGGACTTGGAAGCTCTTTTGAACGTTCTCATCGATTGATCTGCAATGCTGTCAACACACATGCTTTTAGAGTTCACATCTCCAATTATTGCTCTCATCAAATTAAAGAAAGAAAAATTAGCGGCGTCCACTTGAACAAAGCGGACCTTTTATTGCTCAAACAAGTAGGCGGTTTGCCTGACGACGTCCTAAAACTTGTCTATGGCATTGACGTTTCAATCGTTGAGATCACGGACAACAATACGCCTTATCAGCTCGTACGAAATTTGTTGAGGAAAATTCCTGTCATCGACACCGATAGATTCACCACTGCCCGAAAAGTGCTCTTATTTGCTCATAACCATCACATCTGGACGCTCAATCCCTACAGTTGGCGCTTTTTAATGAGCAATAGGCGCGAATTTCATCGCTTTATCGAAGAGACTGTTTTCAAAAGGGTTAAAAGGAAAATGAATCGTCCGGTCCCTCAACAGATTATCAATAAAGCCATTGATCGATGTACCGTCGATCGTTTGAAAAGACGCGCGCTTCAATCTGAATTTCAAGAATGTCGAGATCTGACCTATCATACCTTTGCAAGTAAGTTCGTCCATTCCAAACATCTCGCGAGCTCTGTTCGCGCAAGTGAAGTCATCAACGAAGTTTACGAAGAGATCTGGGTTAGCAAACAATCGCTTAGCGGTGTTTTACGACGATTAAACTTAAGGATATCCAGGGATAAATTCCATATGCTTTATGACGCTCTTTCGCATGATGGAGCCAAACCTTACGTCCTGGCTCGTCAACTCAGAAAAAAGATGATTGAATTTGGAATCAGCATCAAACATCCATACGATATTGAACACGCCCTTTGTGAATCACATAATGAACCGCTGACATTTCCGATCGGAGACTCAAACTGGCTGCACGATTACACAGAAGATCCTTATCATGTCGAGCTGTGCATCGGCTACCACTATGAAAAAAACACACTGGTCTTAAAAAACCGGTACAAAGACTTCGAAGAGATTGACACCCCCTACAGGTACAGCACTATTGAGATCCAATATCCGCCTGACCTCAGTTCAAGGTAGCGTTGACCCATTAAAACCGCATCCATGTGAGATGGACGGGCTCATTTGCTCTTCGAACAAGTCAAAACCGTTGCTTACTTTTTTTCTGAGATCATCTGAATACCCCTCTTGTTCAAGGAGTTGAAAAGCAGCGGATTTAATCTGCTCAATCTGGTTCCTGTGATAAGTACTGTCGCCAATTTTTTTCAATAAGCGCTTTGCCCTTTCATCGACAGACCTGACAAACACTTCCCTGTCCGCCATCTTATGGTAGAGCTCTGGATTGGTATCGTAAATACCAAGGTTTGTTCGGTATACATCAAAGATCTGCTTACATCCAGCAATGAGCTTTTCCGCATCTGTTCCTGAAGGTAAATGTTGGTGGGCTTCCAAACGGATCCCTTCAACAACTTGCTGCCTTTCTTCATCATACCAGTCCTTGCCTTTCATCCTCTCGGCAAGTTGGTCGATCCTGGCCCTGTAAACCTTTTGAATGATGCGGCTTGTCGCAATCTGACGCGTGATTAATTGTCTTCTGAAGATCACCTCTTTTTGAAAGTCGCTTGCCTCACTTATCAAAGACATTTCACTGAAGATCGCTGAAAGGATCACATGGTATTCTTCCTGGATATCAACATTTTCCCTTTTTGCAACGCGTATCCAGGGAACACAGATGCGCATGTTGAAATCCAGCAGATCCTCTTTAACCTTGGTTAACTTTTCTTCTTCGACATCTCTGTGGATATTGCCCTGCACTTTCCGCACAATTCTTGAAGCTAATAAACTCTGATATTTGTTTACTCGCAACATCGAAAGGGCTTCCGGATGAGACTCCCTGATTGAATTATCATCTTTTAGCAAACATTCCAACTGATCACGTTCCTCTGAAACGTCCACTCCGTGATTAAAAGCGATTTTCATCCAAGTCTCAAGCTTTGTCCGGAGGCGTTCATTATCCTCCTGCAGCTTAGCCCTCACGGCATCGTCTATCAGTGCTCTTGACATGGGTTTTGGAAGAGTTGAATTTGTGGAAGCTGATACGCTCATCTTTCCCTCCTTGAGTGAAAATAGGTAAAGATTATTTATCTTGCGTCAATCTCTCTGTTAAACCCCGCCGTGATTTTTTACCAATATAAAATTTAATTATTTATAGGATATTCCATCTATTCCATTAGTATTTAGATGTTTAAATATTCCATAAAAACTCAACTGCTCATAATTGAGCCCCTCTTCCTAAAAAAAATTCAATTTTTCTTTACTCCTACGGAAAATCCTGCTATTTAAAGGGTATCAGAACAAAAATCATTTATATCGATCAGTCGATATAAGCAAAACTAAGAGGTTAAAATGAGCGAAAATTTAGTGGTTGTCAGTAAGGTAAAGAAGTACATTAAAAACAAAGCAGGAATGAATACGTCCGCGACTGTTATGGACCAACTGTCCAAAATCGTTGAGCAGGAAATTGAAAAAGCTGTGCAGAATGCAAAGAACGACAATAGAAAAACAGTGATGGACAGAGACTTTCATCTCAATTAAGTTGATGATTCCACTCCACCCTCTCTGAGGGTGGAGTTTTATTTTGCCCGATTAATTTTCGGGACCGACCCAGATTATTCCCTCTTCAAGCCATTTCAATTCATCATCCATGACTTTCTTTGCCAGCTTGTTCGCGATGTGGTCTTCATTATCGGTCAGCGATTTGAAGTGGTCAAGAACCCTGCGTTTGGACATGCGGCAGAAATAGTCTGCCAGATCGATCGGGGTAGTGTCCGAAGGATTTTCCTTGTGTTTCATCACAGCGTAAGAGCAAGTGGCCGACATCACGAACAGTTCGGTACCGATCTCCATCAACCTGCCCAGGATCATCTGCTTCCGTTCAAGCTTCTGCTGATATTTGCCCATATACCAAAAGATATTGCGGGCCAACTTGTGCGAGGTGCGCTCACAGAACTTCATATACTTTGCCAATGCCCCAAAATCGCTGTAAGATGAGGTCAAGAGCGGCTTGATCAACTGCTTGGGATACCAAATGCCATAAAACCCTGCTAAAGACAGGATTTTCTTCAACATCTCACCTTTGGATAATTTTTTGAAAAGCAGGTCTTTCGCCTTGCTCAAATGGGGGTCCATGGCTTCTCTTGCTAAAAAGAGGCGCATGATCTCAGAGGAACCTTCCAGGATACGGTTGATGCGGCAATCTCTCATCGCCCTTTCGACAGCATAACCGGGTTCGCCGCGAGCCTCTAAGGAGCTGGCCTTTTCATACCCCCTTCCTCCACGGAACTGCATCGTGACATCGGTAATCGTCCAGAAGGCCTCGGTACAAAACAATTTTGCCATCGCAGCTTCAATACGGATGTCATGCGTACCATCGTCGGCCCACGAACTCGTCAGAAAAGTCAAAGCTTCCATTGCAAAAGTTGTCGAAGAGATGTAGGCAAGCTTTTGCCTTCCTTCTTCATGAAGGCCGACAGGCAGTCCCCATTGAACTCTTTCCTTTCCCCATCGACGGGCGATCGACAAACATTGCTTTGCCCCGCCTACACTGGCTGCCGGAAGAGTCAAACGACCAACATTGATCGTCGCCAGAGCCATCGAAAGCCCCTTGCCCTCTTTCCAAATCAAATTTTCTGCGGGAATTTTTACATTGGTAAACTTCAACACTCCGTTATAAATGGCTCCAAGCCCCATGAACTCGCAACGGTGGACAACTTCCACGCCTGGTGAGTCCATTTCCAGAATAAACGCAGAGATCTGTTTCTTTTCTCTGCCGTTGACGATTTTTGGAGCAGTCAGGGCCATCACGACGATCACATCAGCGATGGTTCCATTTGTACACCAGAGCTTTGTGCCGTTGAGGATGTAATGTTTTCCATCTTGTGATAGTTCGGCTGTCGCAGACATTTGCGCGGGGTCTGAGCCGACTTCCGGCTCTGTCAAAGCAAAGGCGGAAATGGAGCCCTCTCTAAAGCGGGGGAAAAACTTCTTTTTCTGCTGTTCTGTTCCGAACATTTTCAACGGCTGAGGAACACCGATCGACTGGTGGGCTGACACAAGAACAGTGGTGCCGCCGCAATAAGACGAAATCTTCATGACTGCGCGGTTGTAGTTCGTGACGGAAAACCCCAGGCCATTGTATTCCTTAGGGACTTTCATCGCGAAAATACCCCTTCGGGCAAGCTCTTCTATCACCTCTTCAGGTATCTCGTGGTTTTTGTCGACAGCTTCGGGATCGAGGTTGTTCTTCAAATAATCGCCTAGATCTTCGATGAACGCATCGGCTTCTTTCTTATCCTCTTCACTTTGTTTGGGAAAGGGATGCAGAAGCGAGGGATTAAAATTTCCCATGAACATCTGGGACCCGAAGCTGGGGTGCTTCCACTCTTTTTCCCTTGCGTCTTCCGCTACTTCAAGAGCGTTCCGCTTTCCTTCTCCTCCAGGTTCAGATACATCGACCAGAGCTGTTGCCCCTTCATCTTTTTCTAAATCCGTCATGTTTCAACCTCAAGTAATGTTTTACCCTTTTTTACTCTCTTTCACATTAATAATCAAATATTAGAAAGAGGCGTAAAGGCCGACGAATATCCCCTGCATAGAAAAAGTTCTGTTGTTGGTGGCGGAACGTATGCCGGATTCCCCTTGCTCATAAGATGGGAATGTCGGGGCGTTGACCCATTGGACATACTCCCATCCCAAGCGAATGCCCACATCGGCATCGGAATAGCAAAAATCATAGTCAACGCCTGTGATCAGATGAAACCCAGGAAAACAGGAACAGCTATCATTTGCAAAGTAGACATTCTCAACATCTTCTTCCCCTTGAAGCTCTTCTTTGTATCTATCGATCGATTCGCTTTTTCCTATCACTGCGTTAACTTTAAGCGTTCCAAAGAGATCGAAACAATTGCAGATTTTAATTGATGAATGAAGTCCTACAGCCGGGCCAACAGCCCAGAACTCTTGATGGCGATAGAATGTGTCAACCTCTTCTTCGCTCGTATTGAGGTTTTTATAGAGGATGTCTGTCCGATTCTGCTCGACGTCCACCCATGTTAGACCGGTAAATAACTGGATATTAAAACACTGTGAACAGGCAACTTTGATATCATAATGAATCAGAAGGTCTGCGGACTGATACTCAGCCTTCCAGTTCCCGCGCGCGCTGTCCCCTGTATCTCTGTCAACGGGAAGAGCGTTGCTGAAGGCTACTGAATTCTGTAATGCAGGCGATATACTTCCAGACGCTTCCGGCCTGATATATGAATAGGTGAGAGAGCCTCCGAAACCATTTCCGACATCCTCGCTCTTCATGAAGACTCTGACGCCAGATTTCCATTCGCTACAAAGATAGTGGGTCTCAACCTGATTTTCTGTAGCACTCAGAGTGAAATGTTGATCTGAAATGCAGGGGGTCCAGTAGAGCCAGTCGGCCCCCAGCTTGAAGCAAGGCGAGCACTTTCCACAAATACTCAGACAGCTTCCTTCTGTGCCAGAAAAAGAAAGCAGTGTGATGAGAACCAATAATTTTAGAAATTTCATGTCATCTCCATATGAGAGATGAAAATACTAAAATGTGGAACTTATGCCAACAAAGATTCCTTGCATCGATAGATCTTTGGTCGCGGGAGAAGATCTGACTCCTCCGTCATTCTGTTCATAAGAGAAAAATGTCGGTGCATTGATCCACTGAACATATTCCCAACCCAGACCAAGGGCAAATGTCGTATCGCAAAAGCACAGTTCATATTCGATCCCAGCCGTTAAGTGTAAACCAGGGAAACAAACGCATTTGTTATTTCCTGGATATGAGTAGATATCCCCTACTTCAACTTTAACTTCGGTCTGCCCATTGTTCTCTGTCGTCGTCTCTGTCGTATTGGTGATCACATCGTCACCTCTACTTTCTCCGACAACGAAACTAGTTTTTATCGAACCAAAGAGGTTGAAGCAATCACAAAATGTCAATGATGTATTGATTCCAAAACAGGGACCGACTGCCCAAAAATCATGCTGACGATTATAATGTTGTTTTGGTACAGGCACCTCTTCTGTGCTTGCCACAGTATAATCCGCTTTTTGCTCCACATCAATCCAGGTCAATCCCGTAAACGCTTCAATAGACAGACATCTGTTTTGCGCAGCCTCGATTGAACAGCTTAATAATGCATCAAGCGTTTGATATTCCATTTCCCATTTCGCAGTTACATTATTTCCCGATGTGCTTCCTTGTGGTTGGGCGACACTGAAGACAACACCGTCGAATTCCACTTCTCCATCAGTTTTGGGATTGATATAGTCATAGACCAGCGCTCCGTTGAAACCGCAAAACCAGTTCCACAATTTTGCATAAACGCGAGTACCGGATTCCCAGTCGTTGCAAAGATAATGGGTATCTGTAACGGTTACCTCACCTTCTGAATCGGATGTCAATGCAAAATGCTGATCTTTAATACATGGGGTCCAAAAGAGAAAGTCAATGCCTACTTCGATATCGGGGACACATTCGTCACAGGGATCACAATAGCCCGCATAAGATGCAGAGGTCACCCCAGCGAAACATAAGACGATCAGAGCAAATTTAGATTTTAAATAGCGCATATTAATCTCTCTCTTTGAACAAAAAGATGATAGAGTGTCAGATCGTGTGATTTATTAGAATAAAAAAAGCCCTCCGGAATGGAGGGCTATTAAGATAAACATTAGAAAGAAGCGAACAGACCGACAAAGATCCCCTGCATCGTGAGATCATTTGTGCTAGGTGCTGATCTGATTCCATCGTCATTGTATTCATAGAAGGGAAATGTGGGAGCATTGATCCACTGGACATATTCCCAACCCAAACGGATGCCGAATTCGCAATCGCATAAGCACAGCTCATATTCGATTCCGGCAACCAAGTGAAGTCCGGGGAAGCAGAAACACTCGTCTTTTGCATGCCACTCGCCAGTAAATGGCGTGACATCACCCTCAAAGCTTACGATATCTTTATTTTCACTTTCACCTACAACCAGGCTTGTTTGAAATGTTCCAAAGAGGTTGAAACAATCGCAGACACGATACGATGTGTTCAATCCGAACGTAGGACCAACTGCCCAAAAACAGTTGTGGCGTTTAAAAGTGGAAATGATCTCACCTTCCGTGTCTTCATCTGCATAGAGCACATCTGTCCGGTCATTCGTGACATCTACCCAAGTTAATCCGGAAAACGCCTCAACTTTAAGGCAAGGATTGTTGCAGACATCTATAGAATAGCTCAGAACAGCATCAATTGTCTGATACTCTAATTCCCAGTCGGATGTCGCCCTTTCACCTTCATTAAAGGAAATAGGACTGGCATTTGTCAGGATAATAGAATTAGTCTGTGAGGAGGATACTTCTCCATTAGAACTGGGTTTGATATAGGTGTAAACTAAAGCGCCCCCGAAATCGTTCCATAAATTTCCTACTTTCCCGTATACGCGAACCCCGGAATCCCATTCATTACACAGGTAGTGATCTTTGAAAATAAAGGGGGACACTGTACTTTGCTGGACACATGCAAAATGCTGATCGTTAATGCAAGGTGTCCAGTAGAGCCAGTCAGCTCCAATTTCAAAATCTATGCAGCAGTCGTTGCAGGGGTCGCAGGGGTCCCAGCAGTCTGCCTGTACAGAAGATGTTAATCCTGCGACACTTAATATGATCGCAGTGAATTTTGATCTCAAATTCAACATTTAAAATATCTCCTTGTTGTTATTGAAAAAAACAAAGAGTGACAAATTTTAGATTTTATTTACACAAAAAAAAGCCCTCCAAAAGGAGGGCTTGGAAGAAAAGATTAGAAAGATGCGTGCAGTCCGACAAAGATCCCCTGCATGGTGAGATCGTTTGTGCTAGGTGCCGAACGAGCACCGCCTATTGCATCTTCATAATATGGGAAAGTCGGTGCGTTAATCCACTGGACGTACTCCCAGCCTAGGCGAATCCCAAATTCGCAATCGCATAGGCACAGTTCATAATCAATACCCGCCATTAAATGCAGACCTGGGAAGCAGAAGCACTCATCCTTTGCATGATAGTTGTCGGTAAATGAACCTGACTCTTCAATGTCTGTCTCTGCGACTTCGAAAGTGTCTTTACTCTTGCTTTCGCCAACGACCAGGTTAGTTTTCATCACTCCAAAAATATTGAAGCAATCACAGATCTTGTACGAAGTGTACAATCCGAAACATGGACCGATCGCCCAAAAGTCGTTGTGTCGGGAATAGGTAATTGACACTTCGGATTCAGTATTTGGATCAATATAAAGGACATCTTCACGATCCTGATTCACATCAATCCAGGTTAATCCTGAGAATGCTTCCACATAGAGGCATCGGTTCTGGGTAACATTGATTGAATAACTGAGCAAAGCATCGAGGGATTGATACTTCATCTCCCATTCGGAAGTTAAGCTATCACCCAAAGGATTTGCTATAGATGGATTCGCGTTGCTAAAGCGCACAGAATCTTCTGTTGCTGGCTCAACCTCTCCATTAGCACTAGGGTTGATATAAGTATAGAACAGGTAACCATTGAAACCATTCCAGCAATTTCCAAGTTTACCCCATACGCGTACACCTGAATCCCATTCATCGCAAAAATAGTGTGTTTTAGCATCAGTCCCTATAGACGTTCCTTCGTATGATACCGCAAAATGCTGGTCATTGATGCAAGGCGACCAATAGAGCCAATCAGCTCCAATTTCGAAATCAATGCAGCAATCGTTGCAAGGGTCCCAGCAATCGGCTTGTGCAGAAGATGTTAAACCAGCGACTCCCAGGAGAACCGCTGTCAATTTTGATCTTAAATTCAACATTTAAAATAACTCCTTGTTGTTATTGAAAAAAAACAAAGAGTGACAAATTTTAGATTTTATTTACACAAAAAAACCCTCCAAAAAGGGAGGGTTTTGTAATAAATCCAAAAGACGGAGATTTTGATAAGTTTAGAAAAATCCCCGCTTAGATCCCTGCATCTCTTTCAGTTTCTCACAGGGCGCGAACCTCTCTCCATAGGTCGACTCCAAGTGGTCATACTTGTTCATGAGCTTCTCGATCCCGATCGAATCGGCATAGCGAAGCAACCCTCCCCGAAATGGTGGGAAACCAACACCGAACACCAAGGCCATATCGAGGTAGCCGGGATTGTGGACAACTTTTTCTTCCAAACATCTCGCCGCCTCATTGATCATGGCAAGCATGACGCGGTCTATCGCATCGGTATCGGAGACCTTTGTCCCGTTCTGATGGGGAACTAATAAGGCAATCTCCGGGTTGATCTTTTTTGACTTCTTATCGTAGATGTAAAAGCCCTTACCCACCTTTTTGCCGTAAAGCTCTTTTTCATTCACAGCTTCCAACACTTTCGGCACTTCCATGCGTATTCCATAAGCCTTTTCAAAGCTTTTCATCGCCTTGAGATTTACATCATTACCGATCTCATCCGCGAGGACAAATGGAGCCATCGGCAATCCGAACTTAAGGAACAGTTTATCGAGTCGCTCTTGCGGAACACCCTCTTCGAGCATTCGCATGATCTCGACAAAGCCATGAGCAAAAACGCGGTTCACAAGGAATCCTGAGCAGTCCCCAACGACAACCGGTGTCTTCTTCAACCGTTGGCAAAGCTCGAACACTGTCTGCACGGCTTCTGGTGTCGTATCTTTCCCAGAAACAATCTCCACAAGCGGCATACGCGCCGGAGGATTGAAAAAGTGCATACCTACTAAACGTTCCGGATGCTTGAGTGCCGGAGCAAGCTCGTCGATCGTCAACGAGGATGTATTGGTCGCAATAATCGTGTCCGGGCGCACATTCTCTTCAAGCTCCTTAAGAATCTTATGCTTTAATTCCAGATTCTCGACTGCCGCTTCGATAACGAAATCGAGTTTGTCAAACCCGCTGTAGTCCACTGTACCGGAGATGAGATGAAACTTGCGGTTGGCCTGGTCTGGCTTTAACTTTCTTTTTTTGATCAAGGTCTTATAAGTGTCCCAGGCGGACTTGAACCCGCCCCCAACAGCTTCCCAGTTAATATCTTTCATCCGGACGGGAATATCGCGATAGCTCATCAGCCAGGCGATGCCGCTCCCCATAATGCCCGCGCCTAAGACGCCGACGGATTCAACTTCTTTGCCCTTGGCTTGAACTCCGGGCATTCCGGGATCTTTTTTCATCTGTTCGGAATTAAAAAAGATGTAGATCAAGTTGGGCGCATATTGAAATGCCCCCGACATCGACTTGACAAACGCATCGACCTCATTTTTCAACCCTTTTTTCAGGGGCATCGTATACGTTTTTTGTATGAGATCGAGAGCGGCCAGTGGCGAAGGATACTGCCCTTTTGTCTTCTGTATCACGCTGCGCCTGCTCTGCCAGAAAACGAATGCCCTTCCAATAGGATTGCGCTCGAACAAGAGTGAGATCAACCCTTTCGGCTTTCGATTATCAAGCACCTTTTCCCTTCCCTTGGAAGTTAAGATCTCATTGACAAACTCTTCAGTCTTCTCATCGATAAACTCAGAGGGCAGGATAGCGTCGGCCAGATGGATTTTAAACGCTTTTTTGGCGTTGACCGGTCTACCGGTCAATACCAGCTTCAACCCTTCCATTAATCCGACCAACCGGGGCATGCGCTGCGTTCCTCCCCATCCGGGAAAGATTCCCAGGTTTGTCTCAGGAAGCCCTAGAGTCGTCTTCGAGTGGTCGCCGACAACGCGGTAGGTACAGGCAAGGGCAAGCTCCATCCCTCCTCCAAGACAGACGCCGTTGATCACTGCAATTGAGGGAAAAGGAAGGTCTTCCAGTTTATTGAAAACCCCATGTCCTTTCTTGATCATGCCCTCAGCGAGGTCAAAATCTTTGAATAGCCCTTCAAAACTTTTTAAATCCGCTCCGGCAATGAAAATTCCTTCTTTTGCGCTTGTGATGACAAGAGCCTTGATCTGTTGATTATCTTTGATCCCATCTAATATTCCATCCAGTTCTTCAAGGACGTCAATAGAGATCTTGTTAACCTTTTCATCGGGATAATCAAACACCAGCCGCGCAATCCCGTTTGGATCAATTGTTAAATTAAATGCATCGCTCATCTTATTCTACCTCCAATAGCGCAGCTTCCCCTTGCCCGCCTCCAATGCACATGGAGATAAGGCCTGTCTGTTTACCCCTTCTTCTCAGTTCTTTTAATGCAGTCAAAGCCAATCGCGTGCCAGAAACACCCACGGGGTGGCCCAAAGCAACGGCGCCTCCGTTGACATTGAGCTTATCGCGATCGATGGCGCCAACTGCAGTTGACCATCCAAGCTCTCTTTTCGCGAACTCCGCAGATGCGAGCGCCCGTTCACAAGCGATCACCTGGGCAGCAAACGCTTCGTTGATCTCGATCAGATCAACATCGGAAAGCTGCTTGTCCATTTTTTTCAGGACTTTTGGAATTGCGTAGGCAGGACCCAGTCCCATGCGGGAGGGCTCCAAGGCAGCTGCTGCATATTCGCTCAAATACCCGAGAGGCTCAAGACCAAGCTCTTTGGCTTTACTCTCCCTCATCACCAGGACTGCTGCAGCGCCGTCCGTGACCTGGCTGGAATTTCCCGCAGTGACCGACCCTGTCAGCTTGTCAAAAGCTGGTCTTAGCTTTGTCAATCCTTCAATAGTTGTGTCATGACGCACCCCGTCGTCAAGCTCCTGCACATGAAAATCCGGCGGCGCGGGAATAGGAATGATCTCCTCTCCCAGCCTTCCCTCGTCCTGCGCTTTCGCAGCTCTTGATTGGCTCATGAATGCGAACTCATCCTGATCAAACCGTGTGATATGAAATTCCCGAGAAAGGATTTCTGCTGTCTGTCCCATTGTCAAACTACATAGCGGATCGGCGATCCCCGGAATTTCCGGCTTTAAAAACCCAGGACGAAACGAGGCGATGGCGCTTAATTTCTGCTTAAACGACCGCGCCTTTGACAACCTCTGCATAAAGTCTCGCGCTTTCTTCCCAAAGAGAACGGGGAAGTTGCTCATTGACTCCGTCCCTCCGGCTATGATGATCTCCGCTTCATCCATCAAAATCTTGTTCATTGCCGTGGTGATCGCTTCCAACCCTGAGGCGCAGTTCCGGTTCACCGTGAAAGCCGGCACTTTAACAGACAATCCCCCTTTGACGGCCAGCACGCGGGCAATATTGGTAGCGTGAGGAGGTTGAAGGACATTTCCAAAAATCACTTCATCGATCAGCTCCGGGTCAAGATCTACCCTCGCCAACAGCTCTTTGACAACATAAGCCCCGAGATCTTCAGCCTCCCAGTGCTTGAAAGCCCCCCCCGCCTTGCAGAAGGGTGTTCGTAATCCTGTAATGATCGCTATGCGCTCTTTCATATTTGCTCCTCAACAGAATAGATGGCATCGACAACATCCTGATACTTTTCCAGGATATTGTTCCGTCTAAGTTTTAACGTTGGCGTCAGTTCTCCGTTATCAATGGTGGGAGGTTCCAAAATAAACTTCCACTTTACAAGCCTCTCCCAATGATTGATCCGTTTATTGACACTGTCCAAAAGGGTTTCCATATCGCGTTTCACCTTTTCGGTCTCAAGCAGTTCTTCATCGGTGAGAGAGTCGTTTTTGAGCTCTTTTCTCAACCTCTTCAGTCCCGCATGGTCGACAAACAACAGACATGCCGCATATTTTCTTTTCTCCCCGATCACCATTGACATATCGACCAATGGATGCAGGTTCAGCATATGCTCGATTCGACTTGGAGAGAGATATTCGCCCGAAGAAAGCTTGAACTGCTCTTTTACCCTTCCAACAATGCTCAAACGCCCTTTTTCATCAATTTTCCCTTTATCTCCTGTATGCAGCCAGCCCTCATCATCAAGAACTGCCTTGGTAGCTTCAGGGTTCCGGTAATAGCCCTTCATCACGGTCGGGCCTCCCAGTAAAATTTCATCCTTTTCCGCAAGCCTGATCTTCACTCCCGGGAGTGGCGGTCCGACAGTGCCTACTTTTACCTCTCCGGGACGATTTGTACATGCTGTCGATCCTTCTGTCAGCCCCCAACCTTCGTAGATCGGAAGACCGACACGCACAAAAAACCTGTTCAACCCGTGATCAAGAGCCGCTCCTCCGCAAAGGATCACCTCCCAATTATTGCCGAGGGAATTCCGTATTTTCCGATAGACCAGGAGGTCTGCGATCGGCCTTAAGATCAGGTTTTTAATGAGAGACTCGCTTGGGTCCTTTGCCAGCCGGAACGCCCACAAACTGATCCCTCTGAGCAATCGATTCCTCATGCCTTTCACCCTGCCGTACATCGCGTCGTACATTTTTTCCAACAACCTGGGAACGAGTATCATCAAAGAAGGTTTGAGATCTTTGCAAACATTGGCCATTTGGGCCAGATCGTTCAAATAATAGACAGGCACGCCCCATGCGATCATGATCAAACTGATTTGCCTACCGAACACATGGGCAAGAGGCAAAATACTCAAATATTTTTGTTCCTGAGGCTTCCAATTATAGATGTCACCTGAGATCAGATGGCATAAATTGAGATGGGTAAGCATCACCCCTTTTGGCATGCCCGTACTTCCTGCGGTATAAATAATCGTCGCCAGGTCGTCGCTTTTCAATTGCGATTGCAGCTCTTTCCAAAGGCGGGGCTTCTTCTCCCAAAGCTGCTCTCCTTGTTGAAGCGCCTCATGAAACTTGATCGCTCCAACAATCTCCCCCGGATCATCAAGGCCGATCACTTTTTCAAACAGGTTGCGGTGCTGCTCATAGACTTGCCATTGATCTTCACCCTGAACAAAGATAAAACGGATGTTGGCCTGAGCGCATTCATAGATCAAGCTTTCGCTTGCGATCTTTGCAAAAAGAGGGACCGACACTCCACCGGCCAAAATGATTGCAAAGTCTGCAATATTCCATTGCGGAGAAGGATTCGCTAAAATCCCCACTTTATCGCCCCGCTTCAATCCCATGCTGATGAGGCCATAGGTCAACCGTTTCAGGTCGAAGATAAACTGCTCGGTCGACTGGTGTTTCCATTCGCCGTTTTCAAAGACATTGAACGCTTTAGGGTTTGAGTGATTGTCTTCAATGTACTGGACCACTTCGCCGAAGGTGTGTAACGGGTCCATGAGATCTCCAATTATTCAATATTATTCTCGTAGATTCCTCATACTAAATATTTTTAGATAAATTTCCAAGAAGATCGATCAAACAATTGAAGTTTGAGATTATGTGATTGAGAGTTAGCTTCCTGCGAATATTTCGTCAGGGATTATCCGGTCGCTGCCCTTTTCGACAACAGCTTCGAACAGATCGTGAAACTGCATTAAGCGGTTTTTTTCCGGATCGGGGCAGTGGAAAGCCATCTCCTCCAGAACCTTTCCTGTCTTCTGGGCAACTGAATTGACGTTTTCGTAAACCTCGGCAATTCTTTCCCGTTGGACCTGTCTTAAATGGGACCAGCCCCATTTGGAAACGAGATCGTACAAATCCAACAATTTCTCCTTCATCCGGAGCAGCCTTTGATAGGTTGCTTTCACAGACTCATCGTCCATAGGGTTGCATTGAAGAGGGTTTTTCAGGACATCCTCCATCTCGACAAGCTCTTTGTCGACAAGATTTGAAATGCTATGGGCAATCGTCTTATTTAAGATTTCCGCCTGTTCCTGATAACTTTTTTCACATTTTGAGATTTCTTCGTTCGCATCCTTCACTTTACGTAAAATACCGCCCAGTCCCTCTCTCTCGTTTTCAGCTGGAATCTGCTCGCTTGCATCCCTCAACCTCTGTAAGGCCAACGAAGCAATTTTGGGATTTGTTTCTTGTTGATTGCCCATCCGGAACACCTGAAATTACATCCTCATTATTCCTTATTATAACATATTTTTTATTTAATATCTATGAATTGACATCAGGAGGGAAATTCAGTATATCGAGTGAATGCAAAGAGACCGTAAACATCTGCTTTCCTGGGCTTTCTACGACTGGGCGAACAGCGCTTTTTCTGCCATTATCCAAACCTTTATATTCGCTGTCTATTTTACGCAAAAGCTCGCTCCCGACCCGTATATTGGAGGAGCGTTATGGGGAGGGATCAACGGCACAGCGGCCCTTTTTATCGCCCTCCTCGGCCCCGTCCTTGGGGCGATCGCCGATCACGGGGGAAGAAGAAAAGGCTGGCTGGCTTTTTTTACTTTGCTTTGCATCCTCTGCACAGGAATGCTCGCCGCTTTCCACCCCCCAATCCCGAGGATGTACACCCTTCTTATTGTCTCGACGTTAGCGATCATCGCGTCAGAGCTTGCCTTTGTCTTTTATAATGCGATGCTTCCCAGCCTGGCGCCGCCTACCCACCTTGGCAGATGGTCCGGTTGGGGATGGGGATTCGGCTATGCAGGCGGCATGCTGTCTCTTCTCATTTCTTTAATGATCGTCAATTTGGGCTTCCCCGTCCAATGGACGTTTCTTTTTTGCGCCCTGTGGTACCTGCTCTTTTCCATTCCGGTTTTTTTGCTCACCCCGAGCACTTCAGGACACGGGAAACCCGTCCTGAGGGCCATTCGAGACGGTTTGGGTCAACTAATAGAAACCTTTCGTCATGTAAAGCAGTACAAAGAGATCGTCAAATTCTTAATTGCACGCATGTTCTATATCGACGGCTTGACGACGCTGTTTGCTTTTGGAGGTGTATATGCCGCAACAACTTTTGGAATGTCACAGTCGGAAGTCCTGTTGTTCGGCATCATGACCAACATCAGCGCCGGGGTCGGAGCAGTCGGGTTCGCCTGGATCGACGACTGGATCGGGCCAAAGAAGCTTATTTTGTACAGCCTGGTCTGCATTACAATTCCCACATTATGGATCCTTATCACTCCGCAAGTAACCCTTTTTTGGGGCTTATCCTTTTTTGCAGGGCTGTTCGTCGGGCCCCTGCAAGCGGGCAGCAGGTCGTTGATGGCGCATATGGCCCCAAAGCATCTCCAAAACGAAATGTTCGGCTTCTTTGCATTCTCCGGAAAAGCGACCAGCTTTTTAGGCCCCTGGTTTGTCAGCTGGTTGCTGTTACAGTACGACAGTATGCGTATCGGACTGGTTGTCGTCGTTGCCTTTTATGTGATCGGCGGGGTGCTCATGCTTTGGGTGAATGAACATTCCCATGACAGCCAAGAAATGCGACCACCTCCTGAATAGCCCTTTCTGAAAAAACAAAAGTTCCGTGGCCGATATCGTCGATCCTTACGTGTTGATACTCTTTACGCATGTTAACAAATTCAGGATCTAACTGTACGACGACCCAGTCAGAAGAGCTCTCAAGAAAAAGAGATCTCACTGGCTTTGTAAGAAACGCCTGGCGCAGCGAACGGAGAAACTCACTGCCTGTGCCCATCTGCTTAGGACTGATCCCAGGCCCAAGCTTGCCCCAGGGAGTTCCATAAAAAGGCGCTGCAAGAGAGACAAAATCCGTTACTTCAATCTCTTCCTCCTCTGCGAAACGGGAAATATAGCAGGCCGCAACCAGCCCCCCCATTGAATGACCGACCAGTTTCAGTTGTGTTTTTCCTGTGATCCCGACGATCCTTTTCACTTCCCGCCTTAGCTTTTCCACATGTTCTTCGATAGAGCCCAATGGCGCCCCCAGATCAACGAAAAACAGATTCCGGCATCCCGCAGCTTTGCATTTGCGCCTGAAGTAGAACCATAGTCCGCTTGTCGTGAGATACCCATGGATAAAAACGACAGGCTCTCCCCCTTCATCGTTTGCAGGGTTGTACGCAGACTGTCGGAATGGCGAGGCGCAATGCGCGAGGATGACCGAATAAATATCGATAAAGCTTGATCGGATAAATCCAAGCCCTCTGCCAATCGTTGAAGGGAAAAAAGGGATCAGCCAGGGGAAGATCTCGATGACGAGGAGGTTGACAAGAGCAGCCGCGGCGAGCACCTTAACGCATAAGGATAGAAGCACTTCTGAGGAAACTGCAAAAACCATACAGGCCAAAAAGAGCGTGACCGCCCAAAGAACTGCTCTGAACAAGAGCCCTAATCGATACGTGCGCATAACCGTAAATAGTGTTGATTGTTCGTGATAATTTCCTTTATATCTAAGCTTATGTCAAAAAAATACTACTTTATCAGCGACCTGCATATCGGAGGCGACGGAGCGCTCGATCAGTGCGATTTTGAGGGAGAACTGATCACATTTCTGAAATCTCTTGAAAAGAGCGATGAAGAAAAAGAGCTGATCATTGTGGGAGACGCTTTCGGCCTCTGGGAGTTTACCAATGAGAAAGGGATCGATAAGCTTAAACGCCTCACGGAATCCCATCCAGAAATTTTCGCTCAATTCAAAAAAACTGGAGAGAAACTCCCCATTACGCTGATCCCCGGCAACCACGATTATGACCTTGCCTGCTTTCCCGAATACATCCCCTATTTAAAACAGTTCAACCTCCTATTAGAACCGGTCCAGTCGATCACCCGGAAAGTGGGAAAGCATACGATCTGGATCGAGCATGGCAACCAGTATGATGATTTCAATGCATTCGAGACATTTGGCGACCCGGCCGATACCCCGATCGGCTATTTTGTCACGGCCCAGTTTGTGGGAGGGGCAAGTGAAATATCGTCCCTCGGTAAACAGAACTGGCTGAAGGATATCCAGGCCGTCTATCCGACTGAGCATGTTCCTCACTGGGTCTTTTCCAACTATTTTTACAAAGAGATGAGCCCCATCCTCCGTTGGCTTCTGGCCCCATTTCTGATTTTGTTCACCTTTAGCGTAGGGATTGTTCTTCTCGCTTACGCTGAACATCTCGGCGTGTTGCCAACCGATCTTTCTCAACTGGGGTTTCTTGACGCTTTTGGCGGGATCGGCTATGTGATCGGAACGGTGATTGCCATTAACAGCGCCATTATCTCTTTCCTGTTGATGTTGGCCATCCCACTATATTTTATAGCAAGAGACGTCAAGGCGACGCTAGAACGGTACAAACTGATCGGCAAAGAAGGATTGGTCCTGGAAAAGAAAGAGCGGTATGACAATGCCGCCAGAAAAGTGTTTGAGGAAAACCCTGATGTCAAAGTCTTTATCTATGGGCATACTCACAGCGCCTCTCTTGACGTTGAAAATGGACATGCCATTATCAATACGGGAACGTGGTTAAAGAGGCTGACACGCGTCTCCGCTCTTTTTCGCTTAATGCCGGACATCTACTATCCGACCCACGCGCTCAGCGTGTTCAAGGTTTCTTCTGAGGGAGACCAGATTGCGGTTGAATATATTGAGCAGGTAAAAGCTGAAAAGACTAATGATCTTACCTTGATGCAGAAAGTGATGTCGTGGAGAAATAGGCCCTCTCGACAAGAGATCCCTCCCGTCACAAGAATATAGATTTCGGAAAAATATAAACGCCCGTTCGCTTTGCTCACTCAAGACACGAACATACTTTTACGCATAAGTTTTTTTGACAAAAATTAAAATACTGTATCC
>CAZWOB010000029.1:0-25844 GCA_964635295.1 uncultured bacterium | reverse complement strand
CAAGAGTGTGGGAGAGTAGGTCGCTGCCAATTTTTCTTTTCGCCCTTCAGAGGAATCTCTGAGGGGCTTTTTTTTGCCCATTTATCAAACTATTTATTGTCTTTATACTTGGTGAAGAGTGTTGATCTCTTATTGAACTCACCTGTATTGTGCTTCATCGCGGATTGTACTGCTACCCAAGAAGAGTGTGGGAGAGTAGGTCGCTGCCAATTTTTCTTTTCGCCCTTCAGAGGAATCTCTGAGGGGCTTTTTTTTGCCCATTTATCAAACTATTTATTGTCTTTATACTTGGTGAAGAGTGTTGATCTCTTATTGAACTCACCTGTATTGTGCTTCATCGCTGATGGTGCTGCAAGGGTAGCAGTACGAGCTTGTGTTGCTTCAATTCCTATTCTTGATAGAGATGCGATATATCCAATCAAAACAGCTCGAATCTCTCCGCGAACGATCGCTTACTTTGCTGCCTTCGCCTTATAAAAAAAACTGCCATCTTTCTATTTTTGTGTTAAAAGAACTTGGAGTTATGTCTGACTTCTTTTTTCGATAGCAGCCGACGCATATGTATGTTTCATTCCGCCGATTTTAGCATCTTCTAATAGCTCTTCAATAATTGGTATTCCCGCTTGTTTCTGTATATCTTTATATAAATGCACAGTCATCGCCCAGGCTTCCTTAGGTGTTAATTCCTTGCACTCGGTATATATTTCAATATAGAGGCTGACTAAAAGACAACGCATGGGTTGTTTAATCCAACAATTTCCTACATATTGCGTTTTCAACTCAACATTTTGAAGATACATTAACCCCTCAAGAAACCTTTTCGCATTAGGTCCAATTTTTAACTTGGTCGTTTCCTGAAACTTTTCAGGAGTGTTCAATAAGCTATCATAAAATGTAAAGTGAGCAACACTGGCTGGACACATTGCTAATGCAGATAATTTACTTCGACGTGCATCGAGCATCTTTTCATTGTCATGAATTGTAATCGCGAAAGGTTGGCTTGTTTCCTTTTCCACAGACGATCTTGCTGAATTTACCAGAATTTCGAAAAATGGAAGACGAGGCTCATACTTGCTCCCGAGATTTCCAACCATTCTGGTAATGGCATGCTTTTGCCAGCCAGTCACCGCCGCATCATACCTGACACGATTAGTTGTTGGACGGTGCCCATTTTCTGGCTCTTTCCGTAGTGAGGTCTTATTAAAGTCCCCAATGTTTGAAAACGAAGCTAAAACATTTTGTAGGATTGTACGGGTTTTTGTGGAGTGTTCTCCCTTTTCAAAATATTCCTGAACCATACAACGGGTAAAAGCGGCACCTACTCTCGGATCACCTCCTTCAGGCCATCCTTGACGTTCTCCAAGGTTCAAAAAACCACCTACTAAAGCTTCTGCAAATTGATGAATGACTATCCTGTCTCTGCTTGAACGCCTATGTAAATGAGCAAAGCATGTTTCTACGGGACTTGTAAAACCTGCTCTCATGATTTTTTCATGGAATTCCTGGTGCGCTCTGGCCAGTCTCCCTATATCCATAAAACCATACAATCCTGCACTCATTATGAAACCTTTCTTTTAAATAAATAATATGAATTTTAATTTTATCAAACGATATTAAAGATATGATAAATATTGCTGATAATAGATGTATCAGCATAGCGAAACTCTGAAGCTATCCAACCGACTAAGAGGGTGTCTACAAAGTAAATCAAGCTCATCTTGCAACATCTTTTTCCCTGGTAGAATCACTTTCAGACTCACCAACTGATACCAGTTTACCTCGTCTTCCAAGCGATCCTCCCAGAGAAAAATTTGTCACAATCTAAACTTTATTTACTTTGTAGACACCCTCTAACACCATGGAGTCATTATCAATTGTATTCAGAGTAAGTTATTGACCGCACAATATTGATCTTTTAGTATGCAGTTTTAATAAGGATCATTGAAATGGACACGATGAATGATGAGGGAAGAAGAGAATTTGACGAATGGAACAACGATCTGAATTTGAATAGCTACTCACTCGATCAAGACCTCAGACACACGATCGCTTTCCATCTGCCAGATAAATTTCAAGAACTTGATCAAAAGCTTGAGGCTTTTGCCGAAAAAATCATTCACGATGTAATTCCTCTTGTCAGAGAAAATAATCTTCCTGAAAACCTCCCCAAACTTGTCCGCTATGATCCCTTTGGCAATCCCTGCAACTTCATCAAACATCATCCCTCTTATGAACAAGCAGGCAATCTCATCTACTCAAGCGGCCTCATGAACCACTTTGCACGTGACGGCGGGTTAACGGAAGGGTTGTGCTACCATCTTATTTCTTCGTTTGCAGGAGAAGCGGGACACAATTGCCCAATCGCCTGTTCAGCTGGAATCCAGCGTGTCCTTAGAAAAATCTGCGACCATCCTCAAAAAGACCTCTTTCTCTCAAAGTTAAAAATTCCTTCTTATGTCGATAACTACACCGGAGCGCAATTCGTTACCGAAATCCAGGGTGGTTCTGATGTTGGAAAAAATGCCACGACTGCAACAGATCACGGAAATGGTCACTGGCGAATTTCAGGAGAAAAATGGTTTTGCTCTAATGCTGATGCTGATTTGTTCCTGGTGATTGCAAGATATCTTCCTGATAGCATCGGAACAAAAGGGCTTGGGTTGTTTCTAATCCCGGCCAAGCTCGAGTCAGGAGAAGATAACGGGTATGTCATTCGACGGTTGAAGGACAAACTTGGGACACGAACACTTGCAACAGCGGAAATAGAGTTCAAGGGTGCTCTTGGCTTCCCCATGGGACCTCTTGAAAATGGTTTTAAATCGTTAATGGAAAACGTTCTTCATCTCTCACGTCTATTTAATTCCATCTGTGTAATCGGTATGGCTCGTCGAGCCCTTTATATAGCAACTTCCTACGCGAAAAGACGGTCGGCTTTTGGAAATCCCATTTTCCACTATCCGCTTGTCAAAGAACAACTAGCTAGAATTAAGTCTGAAAACAACGCTTTGCTTTCTTCGATTTTTGCCACACTGCAACTGCAGGATGCTTTTGATCTCTCTTTAAACAAGACTAATGACAGGAAATTGCTCTTGCGGTTGTTGGCGAATTTGAACAAATACCTTTCTGCTAAATGGACCGTAGAACATATCCACCACAGCCTTGATGTGTTGGCGGGGAATGGTACAATTGAAACTTTTTCTTCGATCCCGCAGCTTTTAAGGGATAGTATCATTTGTGAAAACTGGGAGGGGACCCACAACACTTTACGCATGCAAGTGCTTAAAGATATTCTCCGCTATCAAGTCGATGACCTGTTCACGGCTTATGTCGAAGAAGTTCTATCACAACTCCAAATAGAACATCCATTAACAGGCTTTTTAAATTCGGTCAGGAACTCATTTGTCAAATTGAAGGATGCTGACCCAGCTATGCAATCATTGTTAATTAAACAGGTGGTCGATCAGATGGCCTGTCTATTCGCAAGCGCTCATCTCTTACTGGAAGCTCTGGATCAACAGAAAAATCAAATTCATTCAAAAATGCAGAATTTCGACTATTTCGTGCGGCTGCATTCCAATCTATTTCATGATATGAACCTATCTGAATAAAATTATTCACCTATCTTTGGTCTCTTTATTTAAACTTAATATTTCTGATTAATATTGGTTTATTGAGATAAAAGGTTTTAATATGTTTAGGTTGATTGTTTCTTTTCTTATAGTTTCCCAGTCTCTATCAGCATGGTGGGATGCGGGACATATGACGATTGCTCAAATCGCATATCACGAACTCGAACCTGATGTAAAAGATCAAGTTGATCAATACATGCAAGCTGTCTCTGATCCATTTCCAAACCACGCGACTTTTGTCACGTCTTCTGTATGGGCAGATGATATTATTGAAGAGGGGGTTAATGCGTTTTGGTCGTGGCACGGTGCCGCTTATCCTTACGATCCGGATGGTGTTCTAACAGATGCTGCGCAAAAAGAGATCATCGATAACCTGGATAATAATGGAATTGTTTGGGCAATCAACCAATGTATGAGAACTCTGAGAAATCCCAATGCTTCGGCGTGGTCGAAGGGGTTTATGCTTCGCATGCTCATTCATATAGTTGGCGACATCCACCAACCTCTCCATTGCGCTAGCTTGTACAGCAAGGATTTTCCCAAAGGGGATCGCGCTGGAACGCGTTTCTATATTGATCATCCAAATTACCGTTCACTGCATCAAATTTTTGACGGCGCTTTTGATTTAGGCGGTCGAAGGCCACAGCGTCCATTGACAGACGAAGACCAACAGTTCCTCGATCACTTAGAGAATAAACTAACGACAGCCTATCCCAGGTCAGCATTTCCGCAGCTCTGCGATCAAGAGATCGATCACTGGAGAGCGGAAAGTTATCAGCTTGCAGTGGATTTTGCCTATCATCGAATGACTCCCAATGGAAAGGTAAGTGATGAGGTGATGCAAGAGGGACAGTTGATCACAGGAAGGCAAATGACGCTCGCAGGGTACCGATTAGCCGATCTGCTAAATGATGCTTTAAAGTAATTGTCGGTATAGGATTGGGAGCGCCTCCTCCAGCTGCTCTCTGACTTTATCTGCGACATTCTGATCTACATGGACATAGGTATTTGGCGCTTGACTAAACGATTTATGTTTCTCTGTCAATGTCCCTTCTTCGTTAAGGGATTTCGGGGGAAGTTTCCACCACATGTATAAACAGTGGACCTCTATTTGTCCATTGTCGTATGTGAGCATAACAGGAACCCTCATCGTTCCGTCATAGAGGTCATTACTTAGATGAGGCGCATAGACAGGGTCCGATTCAATAAACTCTTCAATTAAGAAGTCGGAATGCTTGTCTTGAGCCCACCAATTATAAGCTTTGTCGGGATCGTTGCTGAGTTTGGAGTCTCCGGAAAAAATGTACTCTAACGTTTGCTTCAAATCGGTTTTTGGTAGAATGATGATTCCTCTACCTTGTAAACCCGTTCGGGGTTTAATGACGAGGATGTCAGAAGAAAAATCGCGATGGATCTGATCGATCAACTCTTGTGAGCTTCCCTTTGTATAGATCTGCCAAGCAGGTTTGATCATGGATAACTCTTCATCTGTCATCAATAACTCAGACATCAAGAGTTTGTCAGAAAACCGATCTGAACCAAAGATAGGGAAAAAGGCCCGGTTCAAGACGATCAATCCTTTGATTTTGGATAGGGCACTTAAATCTACCACATTGTAGTGACTGACAAACAGACCATAGTAGGACCTTAAGGAGGTTGGATGAGCAACATTTTTCAGAACATACTTTTTTGAATTGCTGTCTTTCAGAATATCTTTAAATCGCTTGAGTTTGTTCCAGTGCGCATCTTGGTCAAAGACTCTGGTGAATTCACTTGTGATGTGGTTGCGAACGTACCAATTGCGTTGAAAGTAAGGCACAAGAGCGTCACGAAATATGGTCCCGAAAGCGTTTCTTTTACCTTCTAAAAATTGCACCCCTTCAAACGCGCAGCCGAGACCGTGCTGCATTTCACAGACTTTGACACCGTCATTTTGATTATATTTTAAATCGATCACAATAAAGCTAATGTCAGCGGGAATGGATGCAAAGAGATGTATAGGAAGGATGATTAGCAGAGAAAAGATAAAGTAGGGGGTCATGAGTGAATCACTTGTTATAGATGCTTTTGACCACGACAGCTTTGGCCTCAATTCTCGATCGATAAACGATGATTTCGTCCTGACACAGTATTTTTGTTGTCACGGGAGTTGATCCTTGTTTTGATGCCATCGCTCGCAAATCACTGTTCAAATCCGCAATCTGACGTTTATCCCAAAGGTCTTTCACCCTTTGGGTGACCTCATTAGGAACCTCTACATCTGTCGGAGCCTGGGCTTTATAAATTTGGATATGCAATTTATAATACTCAAGCGCATCGCAGGCCATTGGATGTTTCGCGGCATAGGTGGTCATTAAGGCATCCAATCCTTCGCTGACGTGGTCCATAAACTCTCTAATTTCGACATTGTCTTCAGAGTGGAGGGCGTGCCAGAAGGCTGCTGTTTTGATCGCAGACTTGATCAATGCTAAATCTTCATGACTGTCGCCTGAATAGGTGCGAGCGACAGAGCGAAAATTCAGGAAGTAGGTATAATCTGAGGAATGGCTGACAGTAACGTCATGATCGCCAATGTGAACTTTAGTATCGGGTAACTGGAACTTCATGAGAGCGATGATGGCCAGCAAAGAAATAGGATCGAGTCGTTCTTTGACAGTATCCCGTTCTGTTTTTGATCCATGCATGAGGGAAGCGGCAACCTCTACGGCAATTTTCCCTCCAGCAGCCGAGGCCATTGCTGTAAAAATGCTTGCTGCCATATGAAAACCCGTTTTTAATTAAAAATTCATATTTGTTGGAAAGTGAGTTTTTTTTCAATCTAATTTCATTACAACAGTTGCTCATACAGGGCTGGGAGAGCTTCAACGAGCTGATCCTTCACCTTTTCTTTTATCTCGTCCTCAACAAACATGTGGTTGTCAACGCGAAGGCTGTAGGACTTATGCTTGTCTGTCAATGAACACTCTTCACTTAAAGTTCTTGTTGGGAGCTTCCACCACATGTAAAGGCAATGGACCTGAATTTCTCCACGATCGTATGTCAAAATGACTGGAACGCGCATCGTTCCGTCATAGTAGTCGTCACTCAGGTGCGGGGCAAGGATCGGATCGGATTCGATAAATTCTTCAACAATGAAGTCTGAAAATGAATCCTGAGCCCACCAGTTATACGTCGGGTCTGGATCGTCAGCTAATTCTGTAACGCCTGAAAACACATATTCCAGGATTGCTGGCAGCTCTTCTTTGCGAATGATTGCAATTCCCCTCCCCTGAAGGCCCACTCTCGGCTTAATCACGATGATGTCACCAGGAAAGTCTTGATTGATCTGTTCGATCAGTTCCTCTGAATACCCCTTATTATAAGACTTCCACTTCGGCTTGATTTTCCGTAAACGCTCGTCCTTGTCAAACAGCTCGGACATTAATCGTTTATCAGAGAACAACTCCGAGCCAAAAATTGGAAGGAAGGCGCGGTTCATGACGATCAGACCCTTGACCTTTTTTAACGCTGATTCCGAAATTAACTTGTAATGGCTGATCACAAGTCCATGATAGGAGCTTAGGGAAGAAGGGTCTTTGACTTTTGTTTGTGCATACTTTTTTATCTCTTGCTTTGTGACGACTTCATCGAAAGAGAAAAGCCGGGTCCAATTAGAATTCTTTTTAAGAATAGAGGTAATTTCAGGAGATATCCGAGGTCTGACATACCAATTTCGTTGAAAATAGGGGAACAAGTAGTCGCAAAAAATTTCCCCAAAGGCGTTTTTTTTTCCTTCGATATGTTCAACCCCGTAAAAAACACAACCAAGCCCCTGTTGGATCTCGCATACCTTCACTCCGTCATTCTGGTTGTACTTTAAATCGATGACGATAAAGCTCATATCTGCAGGTATTGATGCACCCAGTGATATGAGACTAAAAAATGAGAGACAAAACAGTGTTAAGATTCTCATATCATTTCCTTAGATCTATTTTGTGCAATATTGTATAATTCCATTCGATATTTTTCTCAAAAGGAGACTTCATGGCCGATCTGCCAGCTAACGAACAACATGTCGTGATTCTTCTGGGGCCGCCCGGATCAGGAAAAGGGACGCAGGCCAAACGGATCACCCAAGAACTGGACATTCCACATATTTCCACTGGCGATATCCTCCGAGAAAATATCAAAAAGGAAACAGAGCTTGGGGTAAAAGCCAAGGAATATATGAACGCCGGCCGGCTGGTTCCCGATGATCTTGTCCTCGATATGTTATTTGAACGGGTGGAAAGGCAGGACTGCGAGTCGGGCTATCTTCTTGACGGCTTTCCAAGGACTATTCCTCAAGCGGAATCGCTGGACAGGTTTCTGGACAACCGGGCGCATCTTGTTGCGATCAACTTATCTGTGACCGATGAGATTATCATTAAGCGGATCTCCGGGCGCATGTCATGCTCGTCTTGCGGTCATGTCCATAACCGCTATCAGTCTCCTCCTAAAGTTGACGGTGTCTGTGATATTTGTGGCGGGGAGTTGGTCCAACGCCCCGACGACCAACCTGAGGTTGTCAAAGAACGGCTGCAGGTGTACAACGATCAGACAGCTCCGCTCATCGCCTATTATGAAAAGAAAGGTGTCCTGCATACCATTGACGGTCAACAAGAGGCGTTTACCATCTCAGATATTATCCTCGATTTGATTGCAAGATAGTTGGAATTTTTTCCTGGATGAATTCTTGAAGAGATTTTTTTGAGAAGATGAAGTTGTCTTTCAAATCTTTGACTGTGGAAAGTCCGATCAAAGATAAATTTACTTGTGCCTGAGTAAATAAATCTTCCCGATACTTGACCCTTTCTGCTTCCGTATGTTTATCAAGGTTCAAATCGAGAGATTCCTTATCTTTGATATGTGGGAGCAGGCCAATTTCCCAATAGTCCCGCAAATACCATACTGACAGTTTCACAAGCCCTTCAACAGCCGGCTCGTTGTCGCGAACAGCTTCCGTATCATCTGGATCCAGACTATTTCCATAGACTTCAAACAGCTTTTCTTCGATCAGCTGATAAAGTCCTGAGGACAATTGCTGATTGTTTGTGGGTGTGCCTAGACCATAAAGCACAAATTTTTGGCATGTGCCTTTGATTTTGTTCAACGATTCGATCAAATCTAATCGTTTTGTATTCCAGGCAATTGCCAGAGCTTTATTGCTTTTATTGAATAACTGATCAAATGAAATTTGATACAGTTGCATTTCTTTGATCACTTCTCTGACGTCATGCAGTCCGATCTCTTCAAGCATAAATCGATCAACACGCTCGTAGAGGTGATCAATTTCCTCTTCACCTTTTTCTATTTCCCTTTCCATCTCATGTGTCAGCGTTGTCAGATGGTGTTGGATGGGCTCTGTCACCCCTTCATCTTTGAATACCTGAAGCTGAGGGTCTGAAAGAGAGTCAAGAATCTCATAAAATTTTTTATGATCCATTCCAACCAGGAGAGGGGAAAGTTTCCAGTGGTGTTTATGTTCCACATGAAGGCAGCTATCGATTAATGCCATAAACTGGCCGATCGTCAATGCTGAACCGGCCGCTTCAAGGTCTTCCCGACGACTGAGTCCAACTATAGCTGCCTGTGTTTTGGACTCCCATTGATCACCGCTGCCTTCTTTAATCGAACTTATTAAAGTCTTTATCTGATCCTCGTCCATTTTTGAGATATTAAGCTCGATTTGGCCAGGAGTAGACGATTGCCCAAATTGGACGATACTTTCGGGATCGCAGCTTGAAAAATTTGGGGCTTTCATATTCATGTCTTATCTAAACCTCTATATTTTTGTATATAGGAAAACCTAGATTCATGTAAAGAAAAATTTTAAAAAAATCATTCTTTTTTTTAAAAAAATATGATATAATAAGTTTAGGTTATAAATTAGGTAAGTCTAAGGTAATAATATGGTTCAACCAAGATTCGAAGTGATAGGTACGGGGAATGCTTATCAAATTAGAGATAATGTAAAAAAATGTCTCTACGAACCTCGATCGCCAGAGGGCGGCTTGTCAATCACAGATGCAGGCAAACTTCTAAGAGGAGCGATTGACATCATTCAGAAATCTGGTGATGTTGCGGATCTTTCTCAGGTTGAAATTGGTAATGACGGTGTGCACATCGGCGATCGATTTATCAGAAGAGAAGAGATAGAAGGTTTTGATCAGGCATATACGGAGATTGACAGTTCTTTCAGCCCCGTCGTTGACAGGACATCGACTTTCGCAAGGCGTGAGATTCCTGATAATGCAGAGCAAACAGGAGCTTCACCGAGGGCTGCCAGTGGGGAGGATGTTGGAGGACCTTCAGATTTAGGCGACCGTGACGTCTCGCACCTTCCTGATGCGGTCACACCACCGGCAGCAAGAAGCGCATTATCCAGTATTGCCCGGTTTTTTCGCCGCATACGTTGGCCCGATTTCATTGTCAAAATCGCTGAGGTCTTTGAAAAGATCTTTGCCAAAGATCACTTTGTCGCGCGCCATCGTGCCCGCGCTCAGGAATACAACGCTCCTACAGATGATAAAATAGCAGCTGTGAGAGAGTTTGAAGTGCTTCCTGCTGGTGATCATCTCCATGCACACGTTCCCGAGTCTATTAGACTTGAACGGGATCAGTCGGATTACAGGCCTGTCGACCATAAAGAACAAGGGCGTGTTGCCATTGAAAGAGGCGAAGTTAGAGCTGTAGCCCCCTTAGAAAGTGGGCATGGTACGCTTAAGCATACAGTCACCGCTTATGATGTTAGAAGCGGAACTGCTGAGCCGGATGCTGTTGTTCCGACAGCGACACGGTTCCATCAGCATTCTGCCACTGTAGGAAATCATCTGGTCAATTGCTATATGACTCAGAAAGATGGGGCGGGAATCTTACGCACAGGAGTGATCAACACTCCTGAAAAAGCTGCGGAGTTTAGAGCGGCAGCACAAGAGCTTCATCGACAAATGGGCCGAAGGGGAAAAGTCAGAATTGTTTCGCACCAGCTCAATTCTCCTGAACCGGAAGGAAAGATGATCCGCAAACAGCATCAATATCTGCTTCAGCAATGTGACGATGATTTTGAGATCGCTCACTTGAATGCTCCTTGCAACCGTTACTACCATGTCACAAGAGCCCATGGAGGCAAACCAATCGCATCAGCCTTTCTGACAGGGGAAAAACAATCTCATGAGATGAATGTGGAAGGGATGACCCAATATCTTGGATGGATTTTAGAAGATGCTCCTGAAGAACTTAAAACAAAGTTAAATCAGAAAGGCGCAAGCAAGATTCTTGCAAAGCAAAAGGAAGTTAATCAAAAGTTCAGTGAGATTGTCGATTTAGAAAAGCGAATATCGGAAACGGAAGATAAAGATGTGCAAAAAGATCTCAAAGCGCAAATCAAAACCAAGTTACAGGAAATTGATACACTTCGCAATCAGATGATTTGGGGAAAACCAGGTGAGTTTTCAGGGCTGCGAGAGATGCACAAGTATTTGAAAGAAGTCTGGGAACAGGATAATGTTGAACATCCAATGCGGGATAGAATGATAATCTTCAGAAAGCTTCTTGGAAATCAATTAGAAATAGAGGGTGCTGAATTAGAACGCAACCAGGAGCATTTGCTGTTTTTCGCTTTAGATAAGGAACTGGGTGTGATCACAGCGATGAACTGTAAGTCAGGGCTGGACCGCACCGGATTCTTATTCGCGTTATTCCTTGGAGCAATGGACCTGCCAGAAGAAAAAATGCTTAAAATCGCTTTGAATTGGGAGTCCTACTCATTAGAGCTCAACCAACTTTATCGAAAAAACAACTACGATCCGAAAGCTGTTTGGAACGAACTTGATCCAAAGTATCATCGCGATGGAGAAGAGCTCAGATATATTTTTGAAATGCAGCAGAATGTTCTACAACACTTACTCAAAGTCAGCCTTCCTATTACCGGAATCAGTACCGGTTTGGTCGGTTTGAAATGGGGTAAGGGAATGACTGCAAATTTGCTGCCTCTCTATTGCATCCCGCCTGTGGTCAAAACGGGAGATCCTGAGAGAACGATCCAGCTGTTGACATACAGCAAGTCGGGCAAGCCGCAAGGATTGACGGCAGAAGGACATCGGCTCATGACCCAACTCTCACCGCATCGGGGAGCGTGATCATATGCTGAAGGAGGGGAGAAGGTTAAGATTTCTGGAAGCGGATCTCAATCCTTATACCTTTCAGTCATCTGGCGATTCCGTCACAGTCATTCCTAATCGGCTGGAATCTTTTTCACCCCAATACGAAGGGGTAACCAACTGCTTTTCTGGGTCGCTTCACAGCTTGCCGATTATCCGATCGAGTTCAGTCAATTCCGAGCGCAAGGTGAATCAGATCCTTGCGTTAGTTGAAAAAATTCATCAAGAGCGGGATAGTAAAGCAGAGCTTCGGATTTTGTTTGATCAACTTCAATCTGTAGAATTTGAATGGGACCAGATCCATGATGCACATCAGTCGATCATTCACCGCGAAGAGAACAGTCAACATGTCATCAACCATTTTTGCTCAAACGTCGATCCCTTAGTTTCCGAAAGCCCTCCTCCTTTTAAAGTGAAGAGCACGATAGAGATTCTCGACCAGCTTCCGAAAATTTTAAATATGGAGGCTTGGGCAGATTTTTGTCGTTGGTATGGTCAACTTTTACAAAAAGCTTTTGAAGGGTTTCCATATGATGCTATCGATGAATATACGTTGGAAAAGCACCTTCAGAAATTTTTGCATGAGGTAGAGTCCCCCTTCTTGAAAAGGGTGCGCCAGCATCTTCTGATGCTGCAGTTGTCGATGGGGTATCCGGAAGAGCCCTCAACGATGAGTTATCAAGACAAGGTCAACCAGGAAAAAGAAGTGATCAGAGTCCGCTATGAAATGCAAAAATTAATTCGAAACCACTATCAGCACCTCGTTGAGATCGTCCATACCGTTGAAATGATAGAAAGTGAACACCCGGAGCTTGAACCTATCCAGCGCGCTGGTTTCTACCTAAGAGAGCTGATCGGCCCAGAAGTCAATGATGAGAAACGTCAGAGAATAAGTTGGGGCAGAGGACAGATTTTGAAACAGCTTCTATGTTATGAATTTAATGTGATCCCCGTAATCAATTCCAGCAGAGGACTCGGTCGGTCGCACTTCGCGTTCGCGATTCGAGCGGCGGCCATGACAATGCGGGAGAAGCTCAGCTGGGCAGAGTTGAAGCAGTTTGTGCTTAATTGGAATGAGATGACAGTTTTAGTCAATCGTTTGGCTGCTAAGCAGGGGGAAATGGGACTGAGGGACACTTCCGTGAACCGCGAGGTACAAAGGGTGCTGGAGTTCAGAGAATCTGTCTATGAACATTTAAAAAATGTTTGTGTTCCAATTTCTTCATGGAACCATGAGGGAAGCCAGGTTAAATTGACGGGGAGTGAGTATATCAACCCGGACTTTCTAAATTTTCTACCCGCATTTCGAGATCACCGTCCTTTGGTGGTCTACGATTTCGCAAGCGGCATGCCGACCGGACTGACCGATGACGGGCTCCAGTTCTATGAGAGTATTTCTTAACATTTTATTTGGATAGCTTCATTATTTGCTTAAATTACTTTCCTTAATTCCCTTAAATTGATAAAAATTAGATTATAATAATATTTTCTCGGGCAAATATGCTGTATAATAATTTTAAGTATCTAATAATTAATATGATAAGGTGTCATTATGTTAGCTGTCAATCCACTATCCTCCAAACAACGCGTGCCTTTTGATGAACAAACAACTCAAGCCTATACGCATGGACTAGAGCAAATTTATGCTCTGGAAACGATCGATCCCACCAAAATCAAAAAAATCGAGCTGTCCAAACCTGTCGAAGTGGAGGCTCAGCCTGCTGAGTCACAGCAGGTGCAAGATCTCTGGAATGGTCAGCATGAGCTAGAGCTTGGCGACGAGTACCGCGGGTGGGTGCCGCCTCTGTTCTTAAAAGAACCCGTTCAAATGCTGGAACTTTCACAAAGGGCGGAGATCGTCTGCCAGGATAGGGGAGTTGAGCGTTTGATCGACTTGATCGGTGTGGACTTCAACGACTGGATCGGTGAGAAAGGGGTCGGTCAAGGGCATATCGATGAGATTCAGCAAAAGCTTCTGGCCTACATCAATGGACGTTCCCTTGAGCGTTCCTATTACATCGAATGGGGGGCGTTACTGAGAAGCCTAACCGTCGGCATGGAGAGGAAAAAAGCTTATGTCGTGTTCAAGACCTATGGGTTGGAATCCTATCTCCCTCTGACTCCGATCGAACGGATGGAGTCGCTAAATTTACAGGAACAGACAAAAAAAGTGTGGAGTGAAGAGGCTTTGCGGGAGTTTCGGGAAAGCAGACGGTCAACACTGGTCAAAGAAGCTCTTTCTCAAATATGCCGGGTCTTTATCGCGCCTTGGATCCGTGCGCGAGGTGGGGTCGCCAACTTGAATGAGGTGATCGAAAGGACCGAGCGCGTGTCTGAAGAGCAGGAGATTGTCGCTAAAGCGATGAAATTTATTGAAGAGATGTATGCATTTCAGGGACATCCGCTGGCAGGTTTTCTTGTTGAGGTCGAAAAGGGGCTGTATTGTCCGGATCGCTATACATCAAAGGCATTCGAAGCAATCTGTGAAAAAGCGTTAAGTTATTTTTATAATCAAAATAATGTCTACACATTTAGAGAGCTCATTTCATTGCTGGCAAAAGAGTTCGGCGCATCTTGGGAAGGCTATCCCGAAATCTTAGCGGAGATGTCTCTGAAAAAAAGCGGACGCTTTCGCGTACGTAAAGGGGAGTCGGGTGCTCTTACAATTTATCGCAATGCTTCTTCCCTTAGGACGCATGCGTCGCAGGCGCCGCATGCCGCACCCTGATCTGGGCTGTAGCAGCTGAATGTTTTCTCCAAAGGCGCGTTCAATTTGCGCGCCTCCTCGACAATCCTGTTTTTGTCCCAGTCGATCAATGGAGTGACAATGCGGGGAGGACAGCCCTCAGCTCCTTGCTTGGTTGCAAAGGAAAGTAATTGCTGGAATGCTGTGTAAAACTCAGGACGGCAATCGGGGTAGGGGTTTCTGTCGAGAAGGTTGGGGCCGCAATGAATTTCGTTGGCATTGAGGATCTCTGCCTGGCCTGCAGCATAAGCGAGAAAAAGCGTGTTGCGCGCGGGGACATACGTAGAGGGGATACCTCCATCGGCTATCTCATGAGCGGTACGGTTTTTCGGCGCTTCTATCTCATTGACGAGAGAAGTCTTTTCAAAGCATGCAGGAGAAATCTGGATGATTTTTTGCGGAACGCTATAGTGCTGGGCAATCTCTTTCGCATGCTCCAGTTCGACCGCATGCTTCTGGCCATAGTCAAAACTTAAAGCTATGCATTCTCTGCCGGCCGCCTTGGCCATTGCGAGTACAACGGTTGAGTCGATGCCGCCGCTTAACAATACAATCGCTTTCACTTAGACTCCTTTCGTTTCAGGGGACCAGACCCACTTGTGAATTTGCAAGTTGACGCGGACAGGAAGGTTGTCCCGAAGTATCCAACTGATGAGATCTTGGGGATCGAGTTTCTGATGTACAGGTGAGAACAATGGAGGCTTTGATCGGGAAAACAGTTTGTGCTCCCGGCATACCTGCACAGACCAGTCATAATCTTTTTGATCAAGAATGACGAATTTGACCTCATCGTGTTCCTTGAGATTTGAGAGGTTTTGCCAAAGGTTTTTTTGACTCATTCCGCTTCCCGGACACTTGATATCTAAAATCGTGATCACCCGTTGGTCGACCTCTTCTGTGCTCAAAGAGCCGCCGGTTTCGAGACTGACTGTATAGCCCATTTCGCACAAAGCGCTCATTAGCAAGTGAACATTTTTTTGAAGAAGAGGTTCCCCTCCAGTGACGCACACATGGGAAGCTCCATTATTAACGACTGTTTCAATGATTTGGTCAACAGGGACAGAGTCACCTCTTCCAAATGAATAGGGCGTATCGCACCAGGTGCACCTTAAGTTGCAGGAGGCCAGGCGGATAAATGTTGTGGGCAGCCCGGTCAGGCTTGTTTCCCCTTGGATGCTGAGGAATGTCTCCGTTAGTCTGAGTGTTTGATTCTTAGTTGTTTCAGCTGTCATAGCTGGGTATTTTACCATGAGTCTGGCAATAAATCTATCGAAAGCTTATATCTTTGGTAGTAACTTATGTTTTTTTGGGGGATACATGCAAAAACCGACTAAGAGAGTCGCAGTTACCGGCGGCGCTGGACAAATCTGCTATTCACTCCTGTTCCGGATCGCTAACGGGGATATGCTTGGCAAAGACCAGCCGATCGCTTTGAGCATTTTGGAAATTCCTGAAGCAGTAGGGGCTCTCGAAGGTGTGAGAATGGAATTGAACGATTGCGCCTTTCCATTATTGAAAGAGGTCAATATCGGAAGCGACAATCGGGAGCTTTTCCATGGAGCGCACTATGCGTTGCTTGTTGGGGCCAAACCGCGCGGGCCTGGAATGGAGCGCGGTGACCTTCTGATGGACAACGGCGTTAATTTCGTTGAACAGGGACGGGCGTTGAACGATGTGGCTGACAAGGATGTGAAAGTGCTTGTCGTGGGCAACCCCTGCAACACGAATGCCTTGATCTGTATGAACAATGCCCCTCGCATTCCCAGAAAAAATTTCCACGCGATGACCAGGCTTGACCAGAACAGGGCCTCCTATCAGTTGGCGCGCAAGGCTGGAGTGGATGTGACGGAAGTGAGCAATGTGACGATCTGGGGAAACCACTCCTCGACTCAAGTTCCCGATTTCGTCAACGCTAAAGTTGCCGGACAAAACGCAAGAGAGGCGATCAACGACGACCCATGGTTCATCGAGAAATTTATCCCGACCGTTCAAAAACGGGGTGCCCAGGTGATCAATGCCCGTGGAAAATCGTCAGCGGCATCGGCCGCCAATGCAGCGATCGACGCGATCAAGGCTCTTGTCACACCGACACCGGAAGGACAGTGGTTCTCCTCAGGAGTCTGTACCGACGGAAATCCGTATGGGATCGAAGAGAACCTGATCTTCTCCTTTCCCTGCCGTTCGAACGGCGATGGCGACTACGAGATTGTCCATGGCGTAAAATGGGACGACTACCTGAGAAATGGGATCAAAGCGTCCGAAAAAGAATTATTAGAAGAAAGACGAACCGTCGATCAATTGGCGACAAAAGTGGGGTAACCAATGTCTAAAGTGATGTCTGAAGTGCTTTTTGAAATAACCAAAGACCAATTGGAAACCGGGATGCGCGGGTATCCTGTCGGCTACTGCACAACCTCCTCGGTCGATCCTGAAAAAGGACTTTTTTATGTCGGACGCCCGGTGTCTGAATTGTCCGAAAACTCACCGGAAGAAGTGATTTATCTTCTTTACCACGGCAAAGAGGCAAGCCCTGAGGAGTTGGACGCCTTTAAAAAAGAGCTGAACAAACGGTCGAAAGTTTCCGATCAGCTCATTGAGAGCATCCGCTCGTTGCCAAGGCAGGCTCATCCCATGCAGCTTTTTGTCTGCGCGCTTTCATTGACAACTGCGTTTGAAGGAACAGGCGACTGGAGAGAGGACGGTCTGAATCTGGTCGCGAAAATTCCGGTCATCGTAGCCCATTTGATCAACCATCATGCCGATTGGGGAGGGTGCAGGCCATCCAAACCTGAAATGGGGTATATGGAAAATTTCACGCAGATGCTAAATGTGCCTGATGCCGATCTCGATCAATTGACAGAGGTGATGCGTCTGTTCAATGTTCTCCATTACGACCACGGTGGCGGGAATCTATCGGCATTTATCGGAAAGGGGATCGCCTCAGGCCTTCAGGATATGTATGGATCGCTGGCCGGTTCAATGAGCGCATTGGCAGGGCCCCGGCATGGAAAAGCGAATCAGGACTGTCTTGAGTTTGTGAAAAAGGTGTTGGACGAGCTAGGGGAAAATGCGACAGCCGAACAGGTAGAAAAGTTGATCCGTGACCGGCTGGCAAACAACCAGTTGATCTATGGCTTCGGCCATGCAGTGCTTCGCGTGGAAGATCCACGGGCGACAGTGTTTTATGAGGTGGCAAAGCGGTTGTTTCCAGAACATCCGTTGGTAAAAATCACTTCCCTGCTTCGCACGGAAGGGCCAAAAGTTCTGAAAGAAAATCCCAAGATCTCTAATCCATATCCGAACGTGGATGCTATTTCAGGCACCGTTCTGACCGCTGCCGGATTTCCCTACCCGGAATACTACACCGTATTGTTCGGACTGTCGCGAGTGGTGGGCATCAGCAGGCAGTTGATCTATGAGCGGGTGGAAGCAAGGGATGGCAAGGGAACCCCGATTATTCGACCAAAATTTATCTATTCCGGGCAATAATGACATTTGAAGAGATCCAGTCGATATTTAACAGGGCATTGTTCAACACATTTGATAAAGCAAAGCTGATCCTTTGCTTTCTCGTTCTCGCGATGTGCGGAGTGCTTGTCGTTTTTTTTAAAGGGGTGAGCATGCACACCGGACAGTGGCTTGCCCAAAGTTTGACATTCCTTCCGATTTTTCTTTGCGCCGGCGTCCTTTTTTCTTTAGGGATCCTCCTGATTCGCATTTATCACGATGAAGTCAAACAGAAGCGGGTAAGCTATCGCAGGACTCTTTTGAAGTCATGGGAAGTTGTGATCGGGTCGTCTTATGTTTCGATTCCGATCATCTTATGCTACCTTCTTGTGTGGATGTTGCTGGGGATTTTCGCGTTGTTAAGCGACATTCCAAGCGTAGGGCCGTTTTTCCATGCGATCCTCTCGTTTGCGCCATTTTTGCTCAATCTCAGCTGTCTCGTTCTGATATTGATCAATTTTGCATTGTTGTTTTATGTCGCCCCCATCCTTGCCCTGAAGGGATTTAACCGCCTGCATGTTTCCCGTACTTTGATGAAACGGTTCCGTCAGGATGTTTTTGCCAACGGTTTTATGTTGATGATCGCAATGCTTCCACTGATGATGCTGTTGGCTATATTGTCCCTGGCAGCATGGATGACCGGAAATTTATGCGTGGGATGCACTTCTGTGACAGAGACGGTGCTGTTGTGGTTTTTCATTATGATCCCTTTTACGGCGATCTTATCTCCAGCTGTCGTTTTCTTTTTTAATTTCGCTGCCGAGTCCCATGTGCTGATCATGAAACAAGTGCGGGCTACATCCTCATAATCGACAAGTGTTCCAGCCCTGTCTCCTTCAGAAGGGTATGAATGCTTTCGTATAAAGGGTCCAGCTGGTCGACCTCTTCCAGAAAACCGAACAGGTCGCCTTTTTCAGTGAGGAATCCAATGATGTGGTCCCAAAATTCGTCATAATTTTCTGCATCCAACGCGATCTTGGCCCTGCCGCAACGCTGAATAGGCTGTTTGACATTGACGCCATAAAGCTCGTCCAGTTTTTTAAGACAAAAGATCAGGTTGTCGATATTCCCACGAATATAGTCCGCGTTAGTCGACAGCATTATGTTCACGCCATTATCTCCGATCTTTTTGCCTCCTGTGTAGATGGCAACCAACATGAGAAGCAAACTCATGAAGGTACGGATAAATTTCATCAGAGCGTCTATCGCTTCTTTTTCGGCTTTAGACTTACCTCCGCCCATCCCTTCAAAAGGCGCAAAAAACGCTAGGAAAGAAAAGGGGACAAGGTCGATGATTCCCAGTTCGCGGGTAGCTTTCATTTGAGCCTGGCCGATCTGCATCGCTTCATTTAATTCCATCGCCTTTCCGTCACCTTTATCTACCACCATTCTTCCAAGAATCGCACCGGCCAGTATTAATTCTCCAATGACTCGCGAGAGATACTGCGACCCTGCATTTGTCACTTTCTTGCTCGCAGGAATCATTCCGATTCCTTGAGTGATATTCATCAGGAATTGTGAGATGTCTTTTGTGAACTGCTGGGTATTTGGCCCAAGCATTCCTTGCGACGTTCCCGTGGAAAATAAACCTTGGGTGCGCATCATGATCTGTATGACCTGCGCGCGCTGCTCTGGCGGAAATGCCTTGACGCTGGCAAACAGGTGGTTCATCTGGACAAGGGTTTCTACTGTCGGGTGCGTGGATGTTTGCTGCAGGTTCATGCCAGATAGCTGCTGAATCGAAGTCAAGGCCTGTTCAAAGACCTTCACCGGGATTTTTGATCCGTTCAATAGCGATGATGGGATTAATTGTGCTTCTACCAGCTGCTTCACAAGCGTCTGTTGGGATGAAACGTCGACTGATTTTCCCGTCGCTTGCGAGATGAGGGCTTCGATCTCTTTTCCCAATGTTTTCAGGTTGCCTGCAAGACTTTCTTCTGAGCCCATGAGTTTGAGTTGCCTGGCAAGGTTTTCCAGAAGGTTTTTGTTCTCCGCCGAAAGGCTGGAGGAGTCCCCATGCTTTTGTAAAATCGCTTCCATTTCGTTGGTCATGGATGCCAATGTTTCCGAAATGTCGACTGATCCGGGTGCGATCCCTTTTCCGCTTCCCTGCAATAAGGTCATGCTAAGCGGGATGATCTTCGACAACATGTCAAAAAACTTTTTCGGATCCATCGACGCCCCTTCCTCTTGCGCAAAGAGGCTGTCCAGGATTTCTCTCGTTCCTTTTGGAAGCAGTTTTAAAAGGTCTTCTTTTTTCGGTGTCTCGTTTGATTTTTGTGCGTCTCTAACTGCTTCCTGTACATTTTTTTGGGCCGGATCGGCTTCAGGAAGGGTCGGCTTTTCAGCATTAGCTGCAATGGATCTTGGCGATGCAGAAGCTGCGGGGGAGCTTTCCAATACGTCTAAATCAACTGATATTTTCTCTGCATTCGCTGTCGTGCTTAATGATACGGTACTCCCTTGACTCGGCTTTGTTTCAATAATCCGAGTTGACTGCGGTGAGTCCGTTGTCTGAGCAACTGTCCGTTGATGATGCCCTTTCGCTGAGGGATTGGCCCTGGCGTTTTCTCCTCGGTTTGAGACATTGCGGTCTGATCTGTCGCGATCTTTTCCTTTGAGGTTTCTTCTCGATTCTCCGTCTCCGCTGAATTCGTCTTCAAATCCTGAGTCGTCATCTCTATCAAAATCATCTGATCTTTGATAAGAGGAATTTATGTTAATTCCCATATTTCAAACACTCCTTTCCCCCTATATTGTATATTATATCATAAAAAATTTAAAAAAAGGAGATTATTTAATAATTTGATTTACTAAATTATTTGCAAAATAGGCGTGATTGAGGAGCCCTTTCGACCCCATGCCGGCTAAAATCCAGGTGTTTTCATCCATTTTTCCGCAAATAGGCTGCCGATTTGGAGTAGAGCCCCTCAGTGCCGCTTTACAGTTGATGATGCGGCATGGCCCCAGTTGAGGAAATAAGGTGTGTATTTTTGGGAATAACAGTTCTTTTGCTGTTTGGACATCGGCCGACACGCTGTCGAAAGTGTGCTCAAAGGTACCGCCGACTAAACAGCGATTGGGAGTTTTGGAAGGGACAAAATAGATATTGGCGCTGATGGGAGATGGGAGTTCAATATCCCATTCGATTTCGAGGACATGTCCTTTAATGGGGTGGATCTTCTGTTCCCGGCCGAGCAGCGCCGTTGCGGCACCGGTTGCAAGAATGATTTGTCTTCCTTCAAGTTCATCAAGTGAGCCTACCTGACGCTTTTCCCAGCGGGCCCCGCGTTTGCTGCAGGCGAGCCATAGCCCTTCAAGGTAATGGCCGGTATCAATTGCATAGCACTTTTGAATCCAGATCCCGGGAAGCGCAAGAAGGTCCGGATAAAGTTCTTTTGATTCTTCAGTTGTCATCCAGCGGACATCGTCAAACTCTTCGGCCCGCTTGCGGAAGTCTGCTTCCTGCCGTTCATTGATGGCAGGACGGAAAAGACCTGATTGTTTGAAAACTGATGATCCCAGGGCTTCCTGTGATATTTGAAGAAGTTCAAGTGTCGACTCCACCTTCTTTGTGGCGTCAACGGGAGGTCTTGCCCGCGTTCCTGTGTAGCAGTGCAGAAGACCGGCGGAAATCCCTGACGCGTTTTCTCCTACAGAGGAGGGATCGTATACAGTGACAGGATAGCCTGAATTAGAGAGATAATACGCGCATGCCAATCCCGAAAATCCAGCGCCGATAATTGCTATGTGATCTTTTTTTGAAGCCATGGTAGTATGATTATACAGCAATGAAAGGAGAGAAGCAATGCAAGAGCCAACTGCCTCGCAATTGATCAAACGGTTGTTTTCCGTGATCGGGATGGGGATCGCAGCCGCTATCGCTGTTGCCGTCTTTTTCATCTATTTTTTCAGTCCGTCGGGGAGCTATCCGATCAGCGAGGTCCTGATAGATCCAACAGTGGCAAAAGAACTCCGTTATCAGGTCGATGGGAATAAGTATATTTTTGATCATGTTGAGATCCTCCACTTCAACGACACGAGCAATACGTGGGAAACCAAAAAAATCGATTTGGAAAAATATCAAAAATTCTACGCGTTGATCAAAAGCGACAAAAGCGAAGCGTATCCAGGTGAAGCTGTTCAAAACACGTTTTATCAGGCCAATCCGGCCATTCTGTCCATTGTCGTAAGGAAAGAGGGAGCCAACACCGAACAGGTGTTCCAGGAACTGCAAATTTCGACAACAAAAGGGGTTTACCGGGTCAAGCTTCGCGAAGAGCAGGTGATTCCTCAGTGGGCCTATTTTACCCACCCTGATATCTATCAGAAAACCATGGATGCTTTAGGGATCAATTGATGGGGATTTTGACATTTTTAGGGACCGGCGGGTCGATGGGAGTGCCGGTTATTGGCTGCCGATGTCCTGTCTGTGTTTCAACCGATCTTAAAAATAAGCGGACCCGTCCTTCCGCATTGCTCAAGGTCCATGGAAAAACCATCGTGATCGATGCGGGCCCCGATTTTCGCACACAGGCTTTGCGGGAAGGGATCGATCATATTGACGGCGTGATTTTTACCCATGCGCATCACGACCATACTGCAGGTCTGGACGATCTTCGGGTGTTCACAATGAGAAGCTCCTCTCCTATACCCTGCCTGTTATCGGCGGCGACAGCTGAAAACCTCAAGGTGCGCTACGATTACATTTTTACACACGACGGGAGGCCCAAGCTTGTTTCCAAGGTCGATCTGCATGAGATCGACGGGGATAGGGGAGAGGTTCAATTTTTAGATATTCATTTCCATTACCTTACTTATATCCAGGCCATGATGCCTGTGAATGGATTTCGAGTTGGGGGACTTTCGTTTATTACGGATATCAAGGACTTTCCGGAAACCGTCTATCAGGACCTAGCAGGAACCGAGGTCCTTGTGTTAAGCGCGCTTCGACATGGGCCGTCTCACATGCACCTGACAGTTGACGAGGCTGTCGAGTTTTCCCAAAAAATAGGGGCAAAGCAAACATGGCTGACCCATATCGCCCATGAGCTTGATCATGAGAAAACAAATCAAGACTTGCCATCCAATGTACAGTTGGCTTACGATGGTCTGTCAATTGAATTTCACTAGCCAATCAAATGTACGAAGAGATCAGAGAAAAAACAGGCGATGAAGAGATCGCTCAGGAAAGGCGGGCGCTTCTTGTCGCTGTCTATAAGGGGCCGGCTTATCTGGAGGAGTGCGAAGAACACCTCGATGAGCTGGAACTTTTATGTGAAACCTATGGGATCGAGACAGTAGGGAAGTTCCCTTGCCAAGTCAGAAAGTTTAATGCGTCCACGCTGATCACCTCAGGAAAAGTTGAAGAGATCGATGAGCGCGCAAAAGAACTTGGCGTCGATGTGATCGTCTTCGACGACGAGATCGCACCCAGTCAGCAGAGAAACCTCGAAAAGATTTACAATATTCCTGTCATCGATCGTTCCGAGGTCATTATCGGCGTTTTCGCTCAGCGGGCGCATTCAAAAGAGGCGAAATTGCAGGTTGAACTGGCCCGATTGAAATACTTGTCACCGCGGTTGAAACGGATGTGGACCCACCTGTCCCGTCAGCAGGCAACAGCCGGAGGTGGGGCCTATTTAAAGGGGAAAGGGGAAAAGCAGATCGAGATCGACAGGCGTTTATTGAAAACCCGGATTTCCCAATTGCAAAAAGAGATCAATTCCGTGCATGCGCACAGGGATACGCAGAGGGTTCAGCGTGAACGGTCGGAAATTCCTACCTTTGCCATCGTTGGCTACACCAACGCCGGCAAGTCGACATTGTTAAACGCACTTACTGAAGCCGGGATATTTACGGAAGATAAACTTTTTGCCACTCTTGACACGACAACCCGCAAATTCACGCTTCCAAACAACCAAGACATTTTGCTTACAGACACGGTAGGTTTTATTCGAAAGCTTCCCCACCTTTTGGTAGCAGCCTTTCGGAGTACGCTCGTCGAGGCCGTTCAGGCCGATATCATTATCCATTTAATCGATGCCAGCCATCAAACGGCGCTGGAACAGGCAGAAGCGACGATCGATGTTCTCAATGAACTTGGAGCGAAGGACAAGCCGGTCATCACAGCCTTGAACAAGATCGATCAGCTGGAAGATATGACGGTACTTAAAAAATTGCGAACGAGGTTTCCAAAAACAGTTCAGATCTCCGCTTTGAAAAAGCAAGGGTTCGATGAGCTGATCGAACTGATGGAAGAGGAACTGAAAAAACGGAGGCGTGTCGTTTCACTCAGGATCCCTCAAAAAGACTATGCTGTTGTCAGCGAGGTGATGAGGCATGGCAACATTTTGGATCAGGATTATGAGGAGAACGATGTGATCATCCGCGTCGATATGCCAGCGCAGCATATTGGCCGCGTCAAACAGTATCTCGACGAATGACGATCAAATCCCTTCCTGATCATGACAGGCCGCGCGAGCGTCTGAAGCAACTGGGCGCGGACGCGCTCTCATCATCGGAACTGCTTGCCATCATTTTAGGAAGCGGTATCCGCGGTTGCTCGGTCCTTGATCTCTCCAATGAGCTTCTCTCCCATTTCGGCGGGTTGAAAAACCTTGCGGACGCAACCATTGAAGAGCTTTTGCAGATCAAAGGTCTTGGACATGCCAAGGCGATCCAATTAAAAGCGGCATTATCGTTTGGAAAGCGGGCGTATTCGCCGGGGCACCGCAACAGGTATCGCGTTCAAACGCCTGAACACGCTTACCACTATGTGAAAGACGCTCTTTCCCAAGAGTCAAAAGAAATCCTCATCTCACTTTTGCTTGATACCAAAGGGTATGTCATCACAAAAAAAATCGTATCGGTGGGAACTTTAACTCATACCCTGGTTCATCCAAGGGAGGTGTTTTTTGATGCTGTGAGGCATAAGGCTGCCAGTATGGTGCTGGCGCACAATCATCCGAGCGGCGATCCCACACCTTCTCAGCAAGACATTGAAATGACAGAGCAATTGATCAAGGCCGGCCAATTGATGGGAATTCCTCTACAAGATCATTTAATTATTGGATCACGTTCGTTTGTTTCATTAAGAGAAGTTGGATTATTTCAGGAAAATTGATAAACTTTCATCTTGTTCATTTATTTATGAGGATGAATCCATGAGTAATCATATCGGGTATGAAATTTCAGGGAATCTTTTTGAAGCAGGTTTCGCCGCTGGATCAGGCGCTCTTGCTGCAATGGCAGTTGGGAGTCCTGTTGGTCCAGCTGGAGGTGCATTAGGCGCCACGGTCGGCTGGTTGATCGGAAAGCCCGTTCAATATTTAACAACAAAAATTTTCAATACAGATAGTCCGACTGCCACAACGGTGTCTCGCATTGCGCAGTTTGCGATCAGCTTTTTTGCTAATGCGGCCATCTTTATGTTTACAGCTGACTGGCTTGGAACCCCGATCACTTTTGCAGCTTCCTGCTTATTGGCTGGTACAGCGATCGGCATGCAGTTGGCTCTGGTGTTTGCTCTTTCTACGATTGCGACCATTTGGATAAAGTCATCAGAGGTTTAATCCAGGAAAATTGAATGGCAAGTCATTTCATTATGATTACCCTCGGTCAATGAATTACCACAGAACGGAAGGAACTGAGATTATTTTACAGATACTTCTTAATTTCTGTTCCAATGGCCATGGGTAATTTTGTACGATCTTTGTGCCTTTGAGACCATACTTTTACGCATAAGTTTTTTTGACAAAAATTAAAATACTGTATCCTACC
>CAZWOB010000028.1:0-26783 GCA_964635295.1 uncultured bacterium | reverse complement strand
GGGAACATTCCATCCCATAAGAAAAGTCAGACTTAGCCTGACGTACCAAAGACACGAAGACACAAAGATTGTACAAAGTTACCAACAAACGTTGGAATGATAAATCAAAGAACCACTCCATTTGCTTCACGTTAGAAATGAAGTGGTAAACTAAGCTGTGACAGGTTTTTCTTCGACAGGCTCCAGACTTGTCTCCGGTTCACCCTGATGGGTAATATCCTGGAACTGTCGTCCCAACGAACGTACAGCCCCAATCCAAAGAGCAATCATGCCCATCAAAATTGTCGCCACATATGGGGCGCTAGCAGATAGACTACCAAAAACCATTAACAACCCTTGATGAACCAGCGACCCTCCCGACTTACCAAAACGAGAGCCGACTCCATCAATTGCCGCCTTCCCCTTCAGCTTCACTTCATGATCCAACGGGATGAATGACATCTCTTTTGTGGCATCGAAAACAGAATATTTACACGCCTTGCTCAAGCAGTTCTGCAATGCGCCAAACATCACGACAAGCATCACTGGAGACATACCCAGAGTCGCCAGCCAGGCGCCTCCAATATGGTTTCCAAACAACAAGAAGGCAAAAAATCCAAGACCGGTGACCAACATGATCATCGGAGTGATCAGAGCAGTTTTCGTCCAACCGAATTTACCGATAATCCTTGGCAGAAAGAGCGCTGTCATCGTGGAGACCATCCCAAATGCAGTGGTCAGGTTATTCATAAATCGATAATAGTCTGATGGCGATGAGTAGACCTCTCGCAACTGGTTCTTCCAGACCACTTCCACCATATTGATCACCAGATTGTAACCAAGTACCATCATGGCAATACAAACGAGATATTTTGAGTTGGAAAGGAAAGAAAAACTCTCCCTGACAGACATTTTTTTCTTCTTCTTGAGCTCGAACCGGGTAAAGTGCAGATCGTCGAACTCAGGCGCATTCAACACCCTCTTGTTCATCCATCTGAAAATTAACATGGTGACGATCCCTGTGCAGATGATGACAGAGATAGAGATCATCAACGTCTGTTCAAAAGCATTCGAACCAAACGGAAGATTCGTATTGTACACCCCACCGACTGATAAATAATTTGCCGCTTGACCGGCAAAAGTCGCCGCAATGTTGGAACCTATCGTCAATACAGCGTAAAAACGTTTCGCTTCATGGACTTTTGTGACCTCGTTGGCAAACCCCCAAAACAGGACTGTTAACACCATACTGCTCCAAAGCTCTGCCAAAACGTAAAATAGAGTGAACGTCCAATAACGGAACATCGATACAAGACCTGCAAAGCCTCTGGGAAGCGCCGCCTGGATGGAATCAGCAGCAGCATGAGGATGGAACAGGTCACTATTCGGATAAATCACAAACGCAAATAAGGCATAGAAAATCAGGAACCCGGAGATCATCATGTAAAAGACCCGTTCCTGGCTGAATCGATTGTTTAACTTCGTGAATAACAGCGTCAACACAACAGCCATCGGCAGAACAGCCCAGACCTTGATAAAGGGAAGGACTTCCGCACTGGAAGCTGTCACGACAACAGAATCTTTAATACATCTCAAAATGCTGTAATTAAAGCAGATGAGGAACATCATGCAAAGCATGGGAAAAATCTTGCGGGTTTCATTTGACCGGATTGGCCAAAGAAAAGAGCGTATCGCCCCAAATTCCTGGGTTAATGTCTTGGATTCCAAAGGATAATCAACCTTATTAAATATTAATGAAAGATCGTTTGATTCTCTCTATATTGAAAGAATATATAATAACATAAACTTCTTTTCATTTCTAGTGAGAATATCTGTTTATATCGCCTGTTGTTCGGCCAAAACTGCGTCTCCAGAAACCAGTCTGTCCCCTGCGTTCTCCTCAATTGTGGATACGCGGCGAATTCCAGTATCTGCCGTCAGTTCGTTAAATTCTATGCCAAGGAACTTGATCGCAACAGCCCAACAAGAAATAATAGCCAACAGGATTGCTGCAACGAAAGGTGCCGAAGCAGTAAATGTTACAAAAAACAGCAATAGGGTTTGGTGGATCATCGATCCTCCGGATTTGCCTAAACGATTGCAAACACCGTCAATTGCCGCTTTCCCTTTAATCTTGTGTTCCTCATCAAGGGGAACGAAAGCCATCTCCTTCGTAGCGTCAAACACTGTATATTTCGCACCACGGCAAAGAATATTTTGCAGGGAACCGGCCAATACAACGAGCGCAAGCGGGCTCATTCCTAAAAGCGCCATCGAAACCCCTTCCAGGCTCCCTTTAAAGAAAAATAATCCAAAAAAGACAACGCTTGTCGCAAGCATTGTCAACGGGGTCAGCATTGCGGTTACTGTCCAGCCAAATTTCCGGAGTGCATTTCCTGAAACAAATAATGCTGCCAGAGTGGCAACAACCCCAATAATTGTTGAGACCTGATTGATATAAAGATTATAGTCGTTCGGAGATGGATAGAGCTCCCTCAATTGGCTTTTCCAGACCACTTCTACCAAGTTGATCACGATATTATAGGAAACGACAATCACAGTGATATAGAGCAGATATTTTGAATTGAGCAGAAAAGCGAAGTTCTCTCTCAACGACATTTTCTTTTTCTTTTTGACTTCAAATTTAGCAGAAGGATCAACCTCTTCCGAAAGGATGCGTTTATTGAGATATCGAAAGACAATAATGGTCAAGACACCAGAGATCAGCACCAAAGAGATCAATGAGAACATCGATTGTTCCCAAGCGTTGCTCCCTAATGGGAAATGGGGGTCGAAAGCTTTGCGAGAAAGGAAAACGGACACCTGCCCTGCGACAATACCGGACAGATTCGCCCCAAAACCAAAAATTCCATAAAACCTTTTGGCCTCATGGAATTTCGTCACTTGATTGGCAAAGCCCCAGAACAGGACAAATAATATAATATTGCCCCAGAGCTCAGACATCACATAGAAAATTGTAAACGTCCAGTTGCGAAGCATGGCGATCAATCCCTTGCACCCTTGGGGAAGAATCTGCTGCAGCTGGTCGGCAAAAGCATTTGGGTGCAGCAGCTCCCGGTTTGGATACAAAATGAAGGCGAACAGGAAGAAATAGAACAAAAAGATCGACATCATAACATAGAAGACCCTCTCCCGCGTTAGCCTGTTCGTCAGACGCGTGAAGAGCAATGTCATTAACACAGCTCCTGGAAACATCACCCAAACTTTAATGAACGGGATGACCTCGGCCCCCGATGACTTTGCGGTCACCACAAGCGTATCTTTCATCGTCCTGAGGACATTATAATTGAAAGCGATAAGAAAAAACATGAGAAGCATAGGAACAAGCTTCTTCATTTCGTGCCGGTAAATCGGCCAGATCAAGCGCCTAAACGCTCCAAACTCTTGACAGCCTGACGAATCTTCAGACATAAATTCCTTGCATTTGCAAAATTCCACGTTAGGGAACCAAAATGATAACCTATTTGTTGAATTATTTGCAAGAAACAAAACTTATTTGAAAAACTTAATATATTAAACCACAATCAAATACGATATTTACAATTAAAAACCGACTTCTCTCCTTGCCCAACTCACTTAAAGTTAGAGGGTGTCTACAAAGTAAATAAAGTTTAGATTGTGACAAATTTTTCTCTGGGAGGATCGCTTGGAAGACGAGGTAAACTGGTATCAGTTGGTGAGTCTGAAAGTGATTCTACCAGGGAAAAAGATGTTGCAAGATGAGCTTGATTTACTTTGTAGACACCCTCTTAGCTTATACCGATCGTGATTCAAAATTTAAGATTCAGGCGAGGAAGCGACCTGAATTTGAACCAGACGCAGTCGACGCTGAAGCAGTTCAACTCGAATGAGTTGGACGATGCAAGCGGGATTAAATTCAGCGGCAAGCTGACGAAACATGAAATTAAATTTTGAATCACCATCGGTATATATCCCGAAATCACAGGAAGCTATCCAACTAAAAGGTTTTGCTGGATAGCTTCAGATACATGTCGGCCTATCATCAATATTCAAATATTTATTTATAGGGAATTATCCCGGTTATCCATTTTTGAAACTCCAAGTATCATTGATTCCTCAATATTCAAGTAATAGGTAGATGATGACGCTCGCTGAAAATATATATAATCGCCAACTATCTCGTTATCAGCTTTTTGCAGCATTAATGACAGCTGCATTGGACTTTTTCCATCTAGGGCTTGTTTACCCTATTTTTTCTGAGATCATCGCGAATAACTCCATCCAGCTGGCAGATTCGGCATTGAGCCGGGCAATACTATATAGCTCTCTAATCGCAGCGTTTCCTCTTGGCCAGTTTATCGGATCCCCCTACCTAGGCAAGCTCAGCGACCGATATGGCCGTCGTAGAATTTTATTGATCACCATTGCAGGAAGCGGGATCGGCATGGCTATTTGCGGACTTGGCGTGATGAACTCCAATGCCTGGTTGATCTTATTGGGCAGGATCTTCGGAGGGATCATGGGAGCCAACCTCTCATTAGCGTATGCATTAATCGTCGACAGCAGCCAATCGAATGAAAAAGTGAAAAACATGGCACTGATCCCATTGTCTACATCTTTGGGGTTCGGGATAGGCCCGCTCATTACAGGACTGACAGGCAACGTACAAATTTTTCTCCCATTTGCAATTGCAATTTGCCTTTCCCTCCTCAACTGGATATTAGCCTATGGATTGATTCAAGACAGGATGCGCCTTGTACAAAAATTGCAAAAAGAAAGAAAACGATCATTACTTTCGGAAAGAAGAACATGGAAGCCTCTAATTCTGACATTTCTCATGATCACCGCTAACTTTTTACTCGTACAGTTTGTTGGGCCCTATAGTACTATCCAATTAGGGGCAGACATTGAAACTGTCAGCTGGATCTACGTGAACCTGAGCGTTTCCGTAGGTGTCGGGCACATATTTTTAACTCGAAGAATTGCTTCGATCGCCAATCCAGAGACAGTGCTTCCCTGGTCGCTGGGAGCAACAGCAATCGCGCTGCTTGCAGTAGGTCAAACAACAACTCTGCTATCCCTGCATGTGACGATCTCAATTGCGATGCTATGTTGCGCGGTGGCATACACGAATGTATTTGCCAACCTTTCGAACAGTGTCGACAATGATCAACAGGGCGAGGTCATGGGTTTAGGTGTTTCCGTCCAATGTCTGGCGGAATGGCTGCCTCCATTATGTTTGGGCATCTTTGTCGTCTCCTATCCGGCTATGCCGATGATCGCTGGGGCAATAGCTGGCCTTCTTGGGTTGATGATACTATTAAAACGTTGAATTTAAACTATTTATATTATAAAATAACATCCTTATGAAACCTGCACTAAAACAATTTTTTAGACACCTGGACCGCTCTGTTGATAAAGTGCGCAGACTTTCCTCTACCCTGCGAGATGAGATTGGACTTTCAGGCTTTGCCTATGTTCGGGTCTATCATAATGGTAGGATTAGCTGGGTCACATCAGACAGCGACCACGACCGCCTTCTTGTTGACTGTGGATTTCTAGAAGAAGACCCTTTGGTCGATTCTTCGAAATGTTTAAAAGAGGGGTGCCATCTCTGGTTTCACGACCGGGAATTTGAAGGATCTGACAAGTTTTATCATAATCGGGAAAAGTACTTTCAGCTTGATCACGGGATGGTGCTGGTCAACCATCACGAAGACTATTTAGAAACAGGCTGTTTTTCGGGATTTCTGAAAAGAAAACCCCTTTACAACTTGTTTATCCGTGAAACAGGCTTTTTTCGCTCCTTTTTGCAATATGCCTCTAAAGAATTAGAAAAGGATCTTGTCAAAAACTTAGAATGCGGGATTAAACTGGCAGATCTCAAAAATGCTTCATCAGGCAAAGCAAATTCGATGATTGATGAACAAACGCGTCAACGCTTCCTAATCGGACAGGGCAAAGCCGAATTACTGCGACTGACAAAACGGGAAAGGGAAAATCTTTCTTATTTAAGAATGGGACTCACTTATCGAGAAATTGGCGACAAACTCGGCATCTCTTACAGAACTGTGGAACATCACTTGGAGTCAGCCAAAGACAAACTTGGACTGATCAACCGCCAGGAACTTAGAAGACTGGCGGATCAACTACATGACATAGGATTGATATAAATATGAACCGTCTGTTCATCATCATTATTTTTCTATTTTCTTCCATTCAGCTTTTTGCTGAACCCTCAGGCTATTTTGTTGTCGCCAATGGGATCAAGTTTCATATCGAAGAGAGCGGGAAGGGCGAACCTCTTCTTTTAATTCACGGAGGTACGGAATCAATCGATGAAGTGAGAAGATTGATGGTCCCCTTATCAAAGTCATTTCGAGTAATCGCAATCGATTTGCGTGCTCACGGTTACAGCAGCGGTGACTTCCGGACAATTACCTACGAAAACGAATATAAAGACCTATTAGCCATCATCCAGGAATTGGATTTGGACGCTATTCATTTCGTTGGGCATAGCGATGGAGCTATCTTGGGAATCCTCTTTGCAGAGCGTCATCCAAAACAGGTGATCTCTCTTGCGGCAATCAGCGGTAACATTCATCCCGATGGAGTAAAGACGGAAGTTATCGAGTTCCTGAACAATGCAGACCCTGAAACTCTTCCGGAAAAGATGAGAAAAAATTATCTGAAGCATGCTCAAGACTTAAAAGACTTCCCCGCCTACTGGAACCACATGGCCAATCTCTGGAAAACATCTCCAAGAATGGCAACTTTTGACGACTTAAAAAACATCGAAGCGTCAACCCTGTTCATCGTGGCTGACCATGACACGATCCGGCTTGACCATACGATCAAAATGTTTGAGTCAACCCCTGATGCCAATCTATTAGTGATCCCCGATGCTACGCATGCTCTCGAATCAATGGATCTGGATATTTTAATTCCTGCAATCCTAAATAATGCCAAAAAGAATTAGGTTTGAGGAGAGTCTGTTATTGACAACGCTTCTATCCCAGGAAGCGTACCGTACTCCAAATATTCCAGAGAAGCGCCGCCTCCGGTCGAGAGATGGGTGAACTGATTGGCTAAATTCATCAAGCGAATAGCCGCAACAGAATCTCCCCCGCCAACAATCTTCGTCCCCTTCACTTTGGCAACAGCGTTCGCGATCGCCTTTGTTCCCTTGGCGAATTCCTGATGCTCAAAAACTCCCATCGGGCCGTTCCAAAAGATCGTCTTGCCATTTTCCAATTCAGATGAATAGCTCGCGATGGTCTCCGGGCCAATATCGACCCCCTTATATCCTCTGGGAATTCCTGACTGATTATCGACCACTCGCGGAAACTGGTCCTTTTCAACGTCTGTGACAATCACATGGTCAACCGGAAGGAGTATCCTGACGCCCGCTTGTTCGTAAGACTCCATGATCGCTTTTGCCGTATCCAGATAATCAATTTCGAAAAGGGAGTCTCCGATCGCCACACCTTTCGCTTTAAGAAAAGTGTAGGCCATCGCTCCCCCGATAAACAACGAGTCGATCTTATCCGATAAAGACTTGATCACTCCGATCTTAGACGAGATTTTCGCTCCGCCGATGATGGCAAAGAAAGGGCGCTTTGGCTTTTTAAGTTCTTTCCCAAGAAACTCGATCTCTTTTTCCAATAAAAAGCCCGGCGCTGCCCTGCCTTCAAAAAACGGGACAATCGCAAAGGTCGATGCGTGTTTGCGGTGAGCCGTTCCAAACGCGTCATTGACATAAACATCTCCCAGCTTCGCAAGCTGAGAGACAAAATCCGGATGCTCGCCCGGCTTTTCCTCTCCGGCGTAAAACCGCAGATTTTCCAGTAAAACCGATTCTCCGGGTTCAAGTCTGTCAATGATCCTCTCAACTTTTTCGCCGACACAGTCCGGGGCCATGATAACCGGCTTGCCCAGCATCTCCGCAAGACGCCTGGCACAGGGGGCTAAAGACATTTCGGGCACTTTTTTGCCTTTTGGCCTTCCGAGATGACTCATCAATATCGGGTTTCCCCCCTTTTCGAGAATATACCGTATAGTCGGCAACGACGCCACAATACGGGTATCGTCGGTAATTTTTCCGTTCTGATCGAGGGGAACATTAAAATCGACTCTAACGAGGATTTTTTTTCCTTTTAATGGAAGTTCTTTTAGGGGTATGGTACTCATGGCATTGAAGATGATTCAAATTTACACTTTTGTCAATGGATTTTACAGAACTTCCCGAACACTACTCCAACCACCACCTCACTCAGGAAGAGATGAGCGACAACCCCTATTCCCAGTTTATCCAATGGATGAACAAGGCAAAGGAAGAGGATATCGAAGAACTGAACGCAATGGCCCTGGCAACTGCGTCATCTAAAGGAATACCCTCCAGCCGCATGGTCTTATTGAAACATATCGATGAGCAGGGACTGATTTTTTATACCAACTACGAAAGTCGAAAAGCGAAGGAAATAGAAGAAAATCCACACGCTTCCGCTGTCATCTTCTGGCCAAAGATGATGCGCCAGATTTGCGTGGAAGGGGCTGTAGAAAAAGTATCAAAGGAAAATTCCGAGAAGTACTTCCATTCAAGGCACAGGGAGAGTCAAATAGCCGCCTGGGGATCTGTTCAAGGAAAAAAAATCACCTCAAGACAGGAACTTCTTAACCGGTGTGAAGCGATCAAACGTCAATACGAAGGGAAAGAGATTCCTCTCCCTCCATTTTGGGGAGGGTTCCGCCTAATCCCTAGCCGGTTCGAATTTTGGGTGGGAGGACACTACCGCCTTCATGATCGGTTCGAGTATTCTCTAAAAAATGGTGTGTGGGTAACTGCCCGCTTGTCGCCATAGCAACAAACATTTGATGAATACGAACATCATCTGTGAGTTCGGGATGGAATGTCGCCCCTAGGTGGTTCCCCTGTTTAACGAGTACAGGCTCCCCATGATAAGAGGCAAGAACCTCAACCTTCTTGCCGCAGCTCTGAATCCGCGGCGCTCGGATAAACACACCTTCTAACCCAGGAAAAAGGTCCGAATCCAGTGGCTGCCTGACCGAATGGATCTGCGGCCCGAAGCCGTTTCGAACAACACCCACATCCAATATTTCCAAGTCTGTAGACATAAGGATCAGACCTGCACATGTACCAAATATCGGAAAATCTTCTGCAAATCGTTGTAAAGGCGAAACCATCTCCATTCTCTGTAGATGCAAGCGGATCACTGTTGATTCGCCGCCGGGCATCACTAAACCTGAACAGCCGAGAAGGTCAGAGGGCTTCTTGACAAAACAGGTCTTTTCGCCCAGGCGCTCAAACACCCGGGCATGTTTTGCAAAAGCCCCCTGAAAGGCCAAGATCCCAATCATGAAATCACCAGCCCCGTTTTGCCATCAGATCTTCGTTTTGTATCTTGCGAATATCGATCCCCTTCATGCCTGTCATCAATCCGGAAGACACTTTGAGCAGCATTTCCGGATCGTCGTAATGTGCCGCTGCTGCAACAATTGCTTTTGCGCGGTTCTCAGGATCATCAGATTTAAAAATTCCGGATCCGACAAAAACAGTCTCAGCTCCGAGCTGCATCATCAAAGCGGCATCCGCCGGAGTCGCAATCCCGCCGGCAGAAAAATTGGGAACAGGGAGTTTCCCTGTTTCTGCAACCTTCTGAACCAGGTGAAAAGGCGCCCCCATCATCTTTGCTTCTGTCATCAGCTCCGCAGCGTCTTTCGTTGTCAGAGCGCGAATTTCCTGATTGATGGTCCGCATATGCCTCACAGCCTCGACCACATTCCCCGTTCCAGGCTCCCCTTTTGTGCGGATCATTGCTGCACCTTCTCCAATTCTTCTCAATGCTTCACCCAAATTGCAGGCGCCGCAAACGAACGGTACTTTGAATGGATGCTTATGGATATGGTTTTGCTCGTCTGCCGGCGTCAACACTTCGCTTTCATCGATGAAATCAATTTCTAAAGCTTCCAGGATCTGCGCTTCCACAAAGTGGCCGATCCTGCATTTTGCCATGACAGGAATGGAAACCGTTTCCTGGATCTGTTGAATAAAGAGAGGGTTCGTCATTCGGGCGACCCCTCCTTCCATCCTGATGTCAGAAGGAATTTTCTCCAGAGCCATCACAGCGACGGCACCCGCTTCCTCAGCGATTTTCGCCTGCTCGGCATTTGTGACATCCATGATCACACCGCCTTTCAACATTTCGGCCAATCCCACTTTGACCTCGAAAGCTCCTTGCTCTTCCTGTTCAGCCATTGCAAACTCCTCTAATGATTATAAGTCTTGAAACGGATTCGATGCTTGTGAAAATAAATTTCCCTGCTTCCGTTTTTTCAATTCGGTTCGGATAGAAAATAACAGGTCCTGGTCGAAGTCCTGGTGAGCTGCCCACCTTAAATATTGGACGGGAATATCCTTGAAAGGGCGCCCCTTATGCTTTCCCAAGGGCATCTCTTTTAACAAGATCGGTTTCGCGAGAATTTTATTCAACTGGTTGAGACTGGTATACCCTTTAAGAAGATGCTTGAACACCTCGATGTTCACCACGACATCGCTCATGGCGCGATGAGCGATCTCTGACCCGATATTAAAATGTTTGCGCAAGTGCTCAAGGGAGTTGATCGGGCTCTCGCCATATAGACGTGCCATGCGCAGCGTATCGATAAACGGATTGTCCCTCAAATTTTTCGTGATTCCCGCTCTGTCACAGCTATGAGAAATCACTTCAATATCAAACTGTATCCCATGTCCCACAATTGTACGGTTCCCGACAAAATCCAGGACTTTTGGCAATACCTCTTCAATTTTAGGCTTTCCTGCTACCATCTTGTTGGTGATGTGATGGATCGCGATCGACACTTCCGGAATTTCGCAGCACGGGTCGATCAGCGTTTCAAATTCATCGAGTTTTTTTTCCAAAGTAAACTCGACACAGGCGACCTCGATCACCCTGTCTTCTTTTGGATCGAGCCCGGTTGTTTCACAATCGAGACAGACAAATCTCTTCTTTTCGAGATCGCTCATAGGTATTCCTCTATCAATTTTATCAATTTGTCCCTACCTCGATTTTTGGGCACGGAATATAGAACATAAGAAAAATTCTCAAAACGGAACGCTTCCAATATTTTTTTCGTATTGTGATGCTTTTCACTTTGATTCAACTTATCGGACTTTGTTAAAACCAATACCGTCGGCACCTGATAATGAAGCAGCCACTCGACAAGGGCAAAATCCTCGTCTTTCGGTGTACGGCGGATATCGAACAGGAATAAGACAAGCTTCAATTCCTCCCGTATCTCAAGATAGGACTGGATCATCGGCCCCCACTGTTTCCTTACAGCAAGGGGAACATCGGCGTAACCATATCCCGGCAAGTCGACGAAAGCGCAATGCTCAGGAATGGTAAAAAAGTTGATCGCTGTCGTTTTGCCAGGCTTAGACGAGGTCCTGACCAGCCCTTTTCTTTGGAACAAATGGTTCAACAGGCTCGACTTCCCCACATTGGACCGGCCGGCAACTGCAATTTCGGGCAATGGCCTGCCCCTTTCATCCAATAAGACGGGATAATCGTTTTGGGAAACCGACGTCTTGACAAATTCCACGTTCTGATAATTCATGAGAATATCCGCACCTCTCGATGGGTTTGATCGATATGGGCGATCTCGACGCGTACCGCACTTTTGGGAACAAGCTCTTCAATTCTTTCCGACCACTCCAGGCAGCAGATGCCCGCCCCTCCGATGTAATCGTCAAATCCCATTCCAAGAAATTCCTGAGAACTGTTCAATCTGTATAGGTCAAAATGGTAGATCGGGCGATCCCCTTCATAGATATTCAGGTAAACAAAAGTGGGGCTGTTGACATCGTCGGTGTCAACTCCTCCCGCTCCTTTTGCCAGCCCTTTGATGAACGTTGTCTTTCCCGCGCCTAAATCTCCGAAAAAGCAAACAACGCTTCCGTCCGGCAAGCGCTTGCCTAACTGGAATCCGAGCTCTTCTGTTTCTTCAGGCGATCGAGAAATTGCCACTTCTTCGTTTAGGCCAACCATGATTCTACAACCGGCTGAAACTCCGGCACTTCGGCCATTGCTTCGACAAATCCGGTAATTTTGTCTTCAACAAGCTGCTGTTGAATAAACTCGAGAAAGCTTTCCTCGATCGAGAACTTGTTCTGGTTTTGCACCTCGACAAGAGTCAATTCTTTTAGATAGTTCTTTCTGAAATCTTTGATCACAGCTTCCTTGCTATTGAACAACTTACCGCTAAGAACAGAGGAATAGACCGTTTTTGTGATCGGGTCCTTCTTTTCCTCTTTGCTCATATAATTCTTAATTACTTCGGGATCTTCGGAAACGAAGAAACGTTTCACTCTCAATCCTCCCGACCGTTCCGTATTTTCCGGGCATTTAGAGACCCAGTCATAGATCGCGTCCTGGGGATTTGGATGGGTATTGTCCCCAAAAACCTTCCCTGTAAAGGGGCAAATATAGATCTTCGTCGTCTGTTCGTTGACGCTCTTTTCGCCGAACGTGATCTTGATTTCCGTTTGATGCCAGATCTTATCCTCAGCCTCGAGCCTGCGGGTCGCGTCTTCTGCGCTCTGATAGATCATCTTCTCTTTGGGGAAGAGCACAGGTTGAAGGTTAAATTTATTTTCTATATAAAAGAGATAAGTATTGACTAATGGAGCCGGACGATTCTCTTCCAGGAAATTATCTAACAGCGACTTTGTCTCTTCGGAAATGATCACTTTTGTCATCTGTGCCTCTGAAGTAAAAAATAAAAGACTTAAACGATGGTTTTGATAAAAAATCATAATTGCGATGTGATTAATAATCAAGAGGTTTTTTACCGTGAAAACACTCAATAAAGAAGAAAATTCCCAATTGAAAATTAAGGAAATACCGACACCTGGATACGAAAGGGTGATCGAGGCGACAGACAGCAAATCTTCCCTTCACTGCCTGATCGCGATCCACGACACTACTTTGGGCCCCTCCCTTGGAGGCGCGCGCATCTACCCTTACAAACAAAAAGAGGACGCCATTGAGGATGTCCTTCGACTGTCCAAAGGAATGACTTACAAGTCCGCCCTGGTCGAAAATGGATTTGGGGGCGGGAAGAGCGTCATTATCGCCGACCCGAAAAAGGACAAGACAGAACAGCTCCTAGAAACTTTCGGGCAGGTGATCAACTCCCTTAAAGGACAATATATCGTCGCTGAAGATGTCGGGTCCAGCGTCGAAGATATGTTGGTAATCCGGAGGCAGACCCCGTATGTTGCGGCCCTTCCGACCGAAAAAAGCAGCGGAGACCCCAGCAGGTTCACCGCATGGGGGGTATTTCGAGGAATGCAGGCGATGGCGATGAAACTGTGGAAGTCCCCCTCCCTTCGCAACCGCCGCATCGCCATCCAAGGTCTGGGACACGTCGGAAGCCGGTTGGCCGATCTGCTCTTTTGGGAAGGAGCGAAGCTGACATTTTCCGATGTCGATATAGAAAAAATCACTCGCATGGCAAAAGAGTATGGGGCAGATATTGTGCTTCCGGACGATTTTTTAGCCTATCCTTGCGACATCCTTTCCCCTTGCGCGCTTGGAGGAATCTTAAACAAGCAGACGATCCCTTACCTCAAATGCCAGGCGATCGCCGGATCAGCGAACAACCAACTGTTGGAGAGAGGTGATGGAAGAAGGATCAAAGACAGGGGCATTCTCTACGCTCCAGACTTTGTAATCAATGCGGGCGGGATTATCAATGCTGCGGCAGAATTTGACAACGACGGCTACAACCCCTGCCGGTCTCGCGACCGTGTCAATAAAATTTATGACACCCTTCTTGAGATCTTTGTCCATTCAGAAGTTGAGGACAAGACTCCCAACAGGTGCGCAATCGACATCGCAAAGCAAAAAATCATGCACCGGATTGGAAAGCGGAATCAACCTATTGAGTTTCAAGAGTAATCATGCTATGCTAGCTGCCGATTATGGATAGCATACAGACAACACTCACACATCTTTTTCATAAGGCGTTTATCTCTGCCTTTCCTCAGTTGACAGGAGACGCGATAGAGATCGATGTCGCGCAGAGCAAGCAAGAAAAGTTTGGGCACTACCAATGCAATACTGCCATGCGCCTTGCCAAGCCCCTTCAGATGAATCCCAGAGAGATCGCTCAACAAGCTGTTGATCACGCCGAAAAGGGAAACATGATCGAAACGCTGGAAATTGCCGGTCCGGGCTTTATCAACATCACGCTTTCCCCTGCCTGCATCGAAGAAAAAGCGCAGGCGATGGCAACCTCCCCTTCACTGGACATCACTCCCCCTGATTCCCCTCAAAGGATCATCGTCGAGTTCTCTTCCCCAAACACCGCTAAAGAACTGCATGTCGGGCATCTCAGGTCGACAATCATCGGAGATTGCCTGGCAAGGGTATTTGAGTTCCTTGGCCACGATGTCATTCGACTGAACCACGTTGGCGATTGGGGCACAGCGTTCGGCATGCTCATCGCCTACCTGAAACAGCACCATCCGCAGATACTAACAGGGGAAGAGGATACCGATCTCTCCCACCTTGTCTCCTGGTATAAAGCTTCCAAAAAACAATTTGATGAAGATCCCGAGTTTAAAAAACTCTCCCAGCTTGAAGTTGTCGCCCTGCAGGGCGGCGAGCCCGACTCTCTGAAAGCCTGGGACATCATCTGCGGCATCTCAAGACGCGCCTATCAAGAGATTTACAACCTTCTCGATATTCGAATTGAAGAGCGGGGGGAATCTTTCTATAACCCGGCCCTTCCCGGACTGATTGCGGAGTTGGACCAAAAAGGGCTGATCGAGGTCTCGGAAGGCGCAAAATGCATTTTTATTCCTGAATTTCAGAATCGCGAAGGCAACCCCATGCCTCTCATGGTGCAGAAATCGGACGGAGGCTTTGGCTACGACACCACCGACATGGCCGCTATGAGGCAGAGGGTGCTGGAGGAAAAGGCTGACCGGATCATCATCGTGACAGACGCTGGACAGGCATTGCATTTCAAGCTTGTACATGCAGCATCAGTCAAGGCCGGTTACCTTGATCCTGAAAAAGTGCGATTCGATCATGTCACCTTCGGGCTTGTTCTGGGAGCAGACGGGAAAAAGTTCCGCACAAGGTCGGGCGAAGTTGAGAAACTGATCGACCTGATCTATACAGCGATCGACAAGGCCCGGGAAATCATGGCGGAACGAAATCCAGAGATGCCGGAAGAACAGCGCGATCAGATCGCCCGCGCTCTGGGCATCGGCGCGATCAAATACGCCGACCTCTCCTGCCATCGCACAGGCGATTACACGTTCAGCTACGACCGCATGCTGCGCTTCGAGGGCAACACAGCCGCTTTCCTTATGTACGCGTATGTCAGGATTGCGGGGATCAAGCGTAAAATCGGCGATGATCTCAACTTACAAGAGGACTCCATCTCCCTTGAACATCCTTCGGAAATTGCGCTTGGACTGCATTTAGCGCAATTCAGCGAAGCCCTGCAGCAAGTGGCTGAGGACCTGCTCCCCAACCGTTTGACCGATTATCTCTATACGCTTGCTGAAAAATTCAATGCCTTCTACAGAGACTGCAAAGTCGAAGGAGTGCCTGAGCAGAACTCCCGTTTGCTCTTGTGCGAAGCGACTGCCCGCACCCTCAAACAGGGCCTATCCCTCTTAGGCGTAGAAACCGTGGAGAAAATGTAATATCTGTTCCAATCGTATCAACCCCTACATATTTTCCTTCTGAGTCTAGAAAAGAAGAGTGGCTAGCCTATCATAAGGCGCGGATCGCCCTCAATCTATTGGTGGACATGCTCTTGGTCGACCAAACTCTTCCCGACGGTTTTTGCAAACTATACGAGAAAAAAAAACGTGCCACCCTGAAAAATGACATCGAAGGATTGGACGCCAAGGCCCAGGAGATCTATCACGCCCTTTTTAATAGAATATACAGGAACATCAAAGTTCATTTGGAGCTCATCAACGACCAAATGAAAAATGGGCAAGCGGGTAAAGAATTCCTCGGTTCATACGTTTACTATACGGTAGTCCGTCTTACAAACTCTTCTTCAAGAGCAGTGCGTTGCTCACAACAGAAACCGAGCTCAGTGACATTGCAAGAGCCGCCACCATCGGGTTCAATAGACCGATAGCTGCAAGCGGGATCCCCACAGAATTATAGAAAAACGCGAAAAACAGGTTTTGCTTGATCTTTCGAAAAGTGGCCTGTGACAAGTGGATCATCTCTGGAACCAGTCGCAGATCTTCTCTCATTAAGCTGACACCGGCAGTCTCGATCGCAATATCGCTGCCAGTCCCCATAGCGATCCCCACATCAGCTGCGGCAAGAGCAGGCGCATCATTGATGCCGTCGCCGACCATTCCGACAACCTTCCCTTTCTTTTTGAGCTCTGCAACTTTTTCCGCCTTTTGATCAGGAAGGACGTCTCCATAGAATTCCCGAATTCCCACCTGTCCCGCGATCGCCTCGGCCGTTCGGGCATGATCACCGGTTATCATGACAGGAGTGACATCCATTTGCTCGATCTGCCGGATTGCTTCAATGGAGTGTTTCCTCAAAGTATCCTGAAACGCTAGACAGCCCAAAGTACCCTGATCGCTCCAGACAACAGCTATCGTATTGCCATTGCTTTTACAATCCACTTGGATCCCTGAATTTTCAGCATGAGAGAGCGACCCCAAAGTATATGCTACCCCTTCGATCATCCCTTTGATCCCCTTCCCGGGAATCGCCTCGAAACGCTCGACCTCAAGAGTTTTTACCCCTTTTTCCTTCGCATACGCCCTGACGGCATCTCCCAAAGGATGCTCAGAAGCCTCTTCCAATGCGTTCGCGACAGCGATCAACCGGTCAGGGTCATCACTGACCACATCAACAACTTGCGGTTCCCCCCTAGTCAACGTTCCCGTCTTATCAAAAGCGACCATCTCCATCTTTTGGGCAATCTCCAAAGCCTCAGCGTCCCTGAACAAGATCCCTTTCTTCGCTCCTTCACCGCTGGCAACCATGATCACCGTCGGAGTTGCCAACCCCAGAGCGCAAGGGCAGGCGATCACTAAGACTGCAACCGCATTGATCACCGCTTCATCGATCGAACCGCTCCAAATCATCCACCCAAAAAAGGTGATGAGGCTGATCCCCAGCACGACAGGAACAAAGACTTCTGAAATTTGATCGGCCAAACGTTGGATGGGAGCGCGTGAATTCTGCGCATGTTCCACCAACCTCACGATACCTGCCAGAACTGTTTCTGAGCCCACTTTGGTGGCGCGAACGCTCAACGTCCCATTTCCATTCCTCGTCGCCGCATAAACGGCATCTTCTTGTGTTTTTTCGACGGGAACGCTTTCACCGGTCAGCATCGATTCATCAATTGAGGAGCTTCCTTCGATCACAACCCCGTCCACAGCGATACTGTCTCCGGGGCGTACCTGGAAAACATCTTCAGCGACAATCTCTTTTACCGGTATCTCAACCCATTCCCCGTCCTTCCGGACGCGGGCTGTCTTTGGTTGAAGCCTCATCAGCTTTTCAATCGCATCAGACGCCCTCCCTTTGCTCAACGCCTCAAGCCACTGCCCCATTAAGACTAAAGTGATGATCATTGCGCTGCTTTCAAAGTACAAGTGCCCTTCAAATCCTGTCAGGAGGACTGCCAGGCTAAATCCATATGCCGCCGTCGTCCCGAGCGCGATCAGAACATCCATATTCGCCGACCCCATTTTCAATGAATGGTAAGAGCTGCGGTAAAACCTCGCTCCGCACCAGAACTGAACGACCGAAGCCAGAGCGCACTGGACCCATCCGGGAATAGGAAGAAAGAACATCTGTAAAAGTAAAGGAAAGGAAAACAACGCCGAGATGATAAATCTCTTCAGGGCCTCTCTCGGTTCGGAAAAATGGTGATGCCCCTCATGTTCCCCATGCATCGACGCACTGTAACCTGACTCCTGAACAGCTTCAAGCAAGGATGTGTCTACAACGTCGTCACCGACATCCACCACAGCTTTTGAAGTGGCAAAATTAACCTGGGCCTTTTCAACACCCTCGACCTTTTCGAGCGCTTTTTTAATCCCATTCGCACAGGAAACGCAGGACATTCCCTGGATGTCCATGTTGATTTTTTTCAACCGATCACCTCCAATACGCGTTCAAGGTCGTCCAGATTGTAATAATCGATGAGGATTTTCCCCCTTTTACCCTGAGAGTTGATCGTCACTTTGGTACCCAGCCTTTGCTGAAGCTTCTCTTCCAAGTCCCGCAAATACACATCATTGGCAGTCACTGAAACCACCTTCTTCTTCGGAGGCTTCACCTGGCTTTTTGCTGCGGCCTCTTCCGCTTCCCTGACCGAGAGGGAATCTTCGATGATCATGCGGTGCAAATACAGCTGTTCTTCAAACCCGTCGACAGAGAGGATCGCCTTGGCGTGGCCCATCGTAATTTCACCCGATTGCAAGCTTTCCTGAATTTTATGGGGAAGGGATAATAAACGCAGATAATTGGTCACAGTCGAACGTTTTTTTCCGACTTTGTCGGCCAGTTCTTCCTGCTGAAGGCCGAACTCAACGAGAAGGCGCCTCAAGGCCCGCGCAATATCCAGGGGATTAAGATCGACACGCTGGATGTTTTCAATCAATGCAGCTTCTGCAGAGTAGTGCCCGGTTTTCTGATTGACCAGGACCTGGATCGTTTTAAATCCCGCCAGCTCAGCAGCCCGGAAACGCCTTTCTCCGGCGATCAGTTCATATTTTCCCTCTTCAATCCTACGGACGACGGGAGGCTGCAAAACGCCTACCGATTGAATCGACTGCGCAAGCTCTTCGAGCTCTTCGTGGTTAAACTGTTTCCGCGGCTGATAAGGGTTTTCTCTGATCTGGCTCAACTCGATTTCCAACATCTCTTGTGACATGATTTACCCTTTACAATTATTTGGAACTGCTTATCATTATTATCATTCGTATTTTTCGCAAATAAAAGAATCAATCAGATGAGCAAAGCCAAATCACCACCAAATCAATCTCAAGAACCTGTAGACTGGGCGGAGCAAGTGCAGCAGCACCCCGCATTCGAATGGATGATGGAGAACCGCCAGTATATCCCTTACCTGTTTATCGCCCTTCTCGCAGTGATCGGAATCGGGTACAAACTCACTTCCGGAAGCGCAGCGAAAGCTGAGAGCAACTATCAGCTCGCCGAAGGGTATTGGACCCAGATCCAGCGCAACATCAGCGAAGAGACAGGGATCGCCAAGCAGGAAGACGCTATCAATAATTTGCGCAGTATTGTCGCTGAGTATCCGGAGTTGAGCTCTAAATACGACGGCATCCTCGCACAACTGCTCCTTGCCCATGGAGAGTCGGAGGCAGCCATGCCTTATGCGGAGCAGACAGAAAAACGGACAGCGGAAACGCAAGACCCCTTGTTCAAAGAGTTTTCCGATACGACGCTTCTCATCGCAGAAGGAAAACTTGAAGAGGCCTTGCAGAGATCGCTCAATTTGAAGGAAAAACTCCTCAAACAAGAAGGCCCTCCCCTGTTGCTTCCCTATAGTTTGATCCGAATTGCAATGCTTCATCAAGGACTCGGACAAGAAGACCTGGAAGTTCTTGCGTGGGACGAGTGGAACCAATATGCCAATGGAAAAGGAATTCAAAAATCTGACCCTCAAACACTTAATACAATTTCTTCCCTCTTTGCCGAAGGTGATTTATCATTGGACAAGTATATTGAGGCTAGAAAACAACTGAATTAATTTAATCAATGCTTGATAACAATATAAAACTATTGTTAAAAGGCAATTTGGCGATATAACTTATCGTCATTCGGTTTGTATGGCTCTTTAGCCTACGAACAAAACCTCTCGCAATCGTGGGACGCCGGAGCGCAAAAGGAGGTGACGCGAGGATATGTTTGCTCGAAACCACACATACGAGAGTTGGAATTTTGAAATAGAAATAAAGCTCCCTCGGTTGATAGGCCGTGGGAGATTGGAAACACAAGAGAAGGACAAGGGTCAGATAACTTTTGGTTACCTTTGACCTGTTGTTCGGTAGCATTTCCTCTTTCCACTAACTTTTCTTCTGCATGTTGCGGAAGGTGATGGAGGAATTTGGGAACGTAGAGGCCGAATATCTGAATAGGTAAAGCCTCTCGATATGAATACAACTTGGAGGAGTTTGTTTTCGATAGAGAGAATCAAAAGCTGACAGATGTTCTTCAACAAACTACCCAAAAGGGTAGGTGGAGAATAAACTGTGAGTTCGAAACCTTGCTCACTAGCTGTTGATGAGATCAGGGATGAGGAATTACTGGAAGAAGTTGACACCAACTTCGAACCTCAACTTAAAATCTTGATCAACAAGCGTTGGAAGGATGATTCTGACTCAGCTGCGGATACAGAATCCGTAAGTATTAGAGGAAGAGTGACGATTTCCTTTTAGTAGAAGAAGGAATTTCCAACATTCTAAGGCGGTAATCTAACGATTACCGCCTTTTTTTTGCCCTTTCATCTAAAATCCCCACTTTTTTTCAAAAAAATGTTATAATAATATAAATAGTTATGTTTATTTATATTGGAAAATAATTTTGACAAATTTCAACCCTGAATATTTTTCTAAAATCCAATCTGATTTAGATCTGTTAACTTCTACTTTTGAATCCATTGCGCAGGTGCCGTTAACAGGAACAACGGACTACAGCACATCCCATCGAACGTTTCTTTCAAAAACACTCCCCCAATCATTGGTCAGCACAGCGAATATGCGAGAAGAGTGGCTGCAAAAAACTTTGAGTGGACTTTCGTTTACCAAGGAGCACGCTCACCAAACTCTGGAAGCGGCAATGAAAATTCTCATTGATCCTGATATGGATTTATCCAAAAAAGAAGATGTAGCCCGACGCATCAGTCAACTGCATCAATCAATTGCTAAAGCAGATAAAGGGATGCGTTTGATCCAGAAAGGATCGGCAAAAGATCAGCGAAGATATATTCTCCTCACAAGGGCCATGGTCAATTTAAAATATGCAGCTGAGTGCGATCTTACACGAATTGAACGAGCCGCCACATCTTTATTTCCGGAAAGCGCGATCCCTAAAAGCAGCACCATCAGCCTGGAATTCGAAATCCCCCTGGACGATCTGAAACCTGAAATACTCAAGCAATACATCATCGTTCTTTCCGAGGAATTGAAGAAGCCTGAGGCTGAACGGTCATCCTACCTGGACATGGCCAATTTCTATTTTTTCGACCGCATATCGGAAGCACAGATGATGGCTAAAGATCTGCACCTCAAACACAAGGAGATCTTTTCCGATATTACGATCGACCGTGAATCGAAAACGATCTCAGTGACAAAAGACGCGTTTGAAAAAGCGCAGTCGCTTCTCTACCAGCACTTTCCGGGACGTACCGCTGCAGCATACACTCCTGAACAGCACGCAGCTGTTGCAGAACTGATGCAGATCATCCTATGCGGTGAAGAGCTTCATCCCGAGAATGAATGCTGCTTTCGCCTTATTGAAACAGAGGGGAGGTCGACACCGGAATGCGAAACAGAAATATCGGAAAGGTCAAGCTATGCTTTACATTTGATCGAAGCGGCTGTAAAGACGGAAAAACAAAACGACAGGAGAGCGGTCACCTCCTCCGTCCATCAATTTTGCAAAGATTGCATTGACCGGCTCAATGGGTTTGCTTGCGGAGATTACACACAACCCCTCGGTGTTCAGGACCGACCCGTTTTTTTCCTCCGTGCCGGGCAAATGTATACCGAACATTTAATGGCCAACCCTCACGATGCTGAGCTCCAGGCAAGAGAAATGCGGGACTCCGATCTATTAAAAGCTCTAACCTCTCTTGGACTCCCCTTTCAAGAACATGGTAAAGAAACCTCAATCTTTCCCGAGGAAGTGTTGTTGGATTTGATCGATCCTGCCCTTGAGCAATACCGTCCCAAACTTCCCGCTGAACCGCAGGCCAACGACCAGCGTCTATTAGCTGCCCTGATCAAATACACCCGTAATGAACCCTTTGACAATGAGACTATAGATCTAGTCGCAGGCGAACTGAACTTATCCCCGGCCATTATACTTGAAGCCGTCGAACGTCTATGGCCTTCAACGAATAGAGGAAGGTTCAACCAGCTGATGGGGGCGGTCGTCCACAGCCGATTATCTCCAGACGTTATCAGAGAAATCTCCAGTAAAACAGGGCTTCCGGAAAGTGAAATTGAGCCGATTGTCCGATTTAAATTTTTCCAAATGATGGGCTTGATGAACCAGTCTGTGCAATCGATCTTCTCAATGCACACTGTGACAGAGACCCTGGGGGATTATCAGCACCCGCTTGATCCTGAGCAACAGACAAATGCACCCCCTTCTGTGATCCGCAACATTTTTCGTTTTTCACCGGATTTCAGGAGCATCACTTATGAGAGCCAATGGCAGTTCATGTCCTCAGATAAGCAGCAGCAACTGGAAGGGCGCCCTCCCTCATTAGACGGATCAGTCATTGCCGGACAAGGAAGCTCCAGGTTTACCATCCCCGATGTCAATACGAATATTCCTGCGAGATGCACTCCTCTCACTGAGATTACGTTCAGCTGGAAGGCTCCGGCAGGGTATGTCTCCCATCTGTCAGGACTGATCAATCCTACGCCCCTCTATGAAAAATTTGTCGACAGCCTCGACAACATCAGAGCCGACAAACAAATCGGGTCGCAGGCGCAATTAGATGAAACGTTGCAAATGATTCGACAAGCGGTATCAGATTACACACAGTGGAGCAATGCCGAACAAAAAGGAAATGTACAAGCCGCTCTGCAGGGATCAATGTTCATCGACCGACTTGCAGAACTCGCCAGCGCAAGCCCTAACAATCGGTACAGAGGCCCCCTGCTTGATCAAATTGATCAGGCGATCGAAGAGGTCCTCAAAATAGAGGAAGAGCGATTCAACCGTATGATAGAGCCTATTGAACTCAGACCTGGAAGAGACATGGTGTCCTTTGATCAGGCATGCCGGCTTGCGACAACAAACCATTGTCAATTTCTAGATCCGGCAAGAGCGGGAGAATTGGAGATGAAAATCGACGAGATGCTTTTTGTTTTTACCGAATGGAGCAATCGGACGCCAGAATCGGAAATCAATGCAGTTGAAGAAAAAAGAGCAAAAATTCTCGTGCATTTCCAGGACTTGCAAAAGGCTTTGCCAACAGGACAAAAAGCACCGACACACATCGTCAAGCTCAATGATAAAATTACAGATGCGATTTTCAAACTGTCTGCTCCCCCCGAATTGCCTGGATAACTTTATATACCGATCATGCTTCAAAATTAAGCTTCATACTGAGACCGTTGCATAATTCATCATGATCGGTATAAATAATCCTACTAAAATACCCCCAAAATCTATTATAATATATTGACTTGAAATAAATATATCCGCAAATAACTGAATTTCAACGTTCTTATGAATAAAAGGAATCAGTCCTGTACATGAAATCCAATTATTTGTTAATGATAGGGATATAGACACGGAGTATAAAGGAAAGATGGGCAAATCTCTGATTATCGTAGAGTCTCCCGCCAAAATGAAAACGCTGAAGAAGTTTTTGGGCGACGCATACATTCTGGAATCTTCAGTCGGACACATCCGGGACCTTCCCGAAAAAGAATTCGGAATTGATATCGAAAACGACTTTGAACCGAAATACGTCACAATGCCAGAAAAAGAGAAGGTGATCAGCGGTTTAAAGAAAGCCGCCAAAGACGTCGACACCGTTTACCTCTCACCTGACCCCGACCGCGAGGGAGAGGCGATCGCATGGCATATCATGAATATCCTTCCGAAAGGTACTCAGTATAAGCGGGTTTCGTTCAATTCCATCACAAAAAACGCCGTCCTCAAAGCACTGGAAGAACCTCGGGATATCGATATGGCCCTTGTCGATGCGCAGCAGGCTCGCAGGCTGCTGGACAGGATCGTCGGCTATAAGATCTCTCCTATCCTCAATCGCCGGATCCAGAGAGGACGGGACGGAGGAGTATCAGCCGGGCGGGTCCAGTCTGTCGCCCTCAAGCTCGTCGTTGACAGAGAAGCTGAGATCGAGGCATTTGTCCCGGTCGAGTATTGGAATTTGGCCGCAATGTTGAAAACTGAAGAAGACCCCCGTTCCTTCAAGGCCAATCTTTATTCTGTCGATGGAAGACGGGTGGAAAAGGAAGCTGTCGAAGGTAAGGACCTCTTTTTGATCTCGAACAAAGAGACTGCCGATCAAGTGATCGAACGGATGCAATCCGGCCCCTTCACTGTTCAAACAGTGGTCAAAAAAGAGAAAAAACGCAATCCGGTCCCACCGTTCATTACTTCCACGCTGCAACAAGAGGCTAGCCGCCATTACAGCTACTCCTCTGCCAAAACCATGAACATCGCCCAATCACTGTACGAAGGGATTGATCTGGGCAATGAAGGTGCGGAAGGTTTGATCACCTATATGCGTACCGACTCTGTCCGCACAGCTCCTGAAGCGATTGAAGAGGTAAGAACGCACATTCAGAACACCTACGGCAAAGATTTCCTTCCAGATTCCGCGAAGATATACACAACCAAGAAAGCTGCTCAGGATGCGCACGAAGCGATCAGACCGACAAACCTTGCCCACACTCCTGAAGCTGTCAAGTCATACCTGACGCGCGAACAGTTCATGCTTTATAAACTGATCTGGCAGAGGTTTATTGCCTCACAAATGAATCCCGCTATATATGATACGGTCTCTGCCGATATCACCGCCGGGACTGACATCCTGATCCGAGCGACCGGTTCGGTCATTAAGTTTCAAGGATTCTTGGCTGTTTACGAGGAAAAAGAAGATGACGTGGAATCAGCGGACGACAGCAAGATCCTCCCGCCATTAGAAGAGGGAATGGAACTGACATTGTTGGAGCTGACCTCCGACCAGGCATTCACCAGACCTCCGCCCCGGTTTACCGAGGCATCACTGGTCAAAGAGCTTGAGAAGTCTGGAATCGGGCGTCCATCCACTTACGCTTCCATTATGAACAAGATCCAGGGAAGGGAATACACAATCAAGGAGAGCGGCAGGCTCAAGCCGACCGAACTCGGCCGTGTAATCGCCCAGATGCTGGAGACCAATTTCCCGGAAATCATGAATATTGGGTTTACCGCCCAGATGGAAGATGATCTTGAATTGATCGCTACCAATGAGAAAGACTGGAAGAAATTGATCAAAGATTTTTGGGAAAAGTTCTATCCGACACTTGAAGAAGCAGAAAAGAACGCATTCGTTCCCAAGATCCTGACTGATGTCGACTGCCCGGAGTGCGGGGCCAAGCTGCAAAAAGTTTGGTTTAAATCGAAATATTTTTATGGATGCTCCAAATATCCCGACTGCTCGTATTCCGCTCCTGCGGAGGAGATCCTGTTCAATAAAGAGGATTATGCAGAAGAATTTGATTGGGAGCAAAAATGTCCGCTTTGCCAATCTGAAATGAAAGTGCGGCATGGACGATTTGGCGCGTTTCTAGGATGTACCAAATACCCTGACTGCCGCGGGATTGTGAATATCCCCAAAAAGGGGGAAGAGATCATCAACCCTGAAGACCTTCCGCCCTGCCCGGCAATTGACTGTACAGGACAGATCGTCGCGAGAAAATCACGATTTGGAAAAACGTTCTTCTCCTGCTCAAGTTTCCCTGACTGTGATGTGATCGTCAACGACCTTTCTCAGCTTCAGTCCAAGTATGTCGATCACCCAAAAACACCTTATGTTAAGAAAACAAAGAAAGGAAAGGGTAAAAGAGGCCGTCCTGCGAAAGCGGATAAGGAAAAGGGAGGAAAGACAAAGCTGAAGAGAAAACGTAATGTTTCTCCAAGCGCGTTGTCTCCTGAGCTTGCAGCAATCGTTGGTTCCAATGAAGCAACTCGCGGAGATGCATTAAAAGGAGTCTGGGCTTATATCAAATCGAACGAACTGCAGGACCCTGCAAACAAAAGGGTGATCAAGCCTGACGATAAGCTGGGCAAAGTCTTTGGCGGAATGGAACCGATCGACATGTTCAAGATTGCCGGGATCCTCAGCCAACATATCGGGAAGAAAAAGTAGTTTACTTATCTTCTTCGAGACCGAATCCCAATTGGCTGACATGTAAGATCAGCCAATTCCCATCTTCGTTGATGTAGATCATTTTGTAATCGCTTTCCATCGGTTCCCTTCCAGGAATCGTGATGGTAGCGGTCCCCTCTTCCACAGCCTTTTCATCAATTGGAAAGCGGATAGTATTAATATTGACGCTCACTTTGGCATCATTGCTTTTTGAAAAGATCTTCTCGAACTCTGAGCGGATCCCCTCTCTACCATTGACCAGTTCTCCATTAAATGGATTTTTGTAGACCGCCTGGTCCGACCACTGCTCGACAACGGCATCCACATCGCGTGCGTTGACAGCGTCGACATATTCTTTGATTTTCCCTCGAATCACTTCCGCTTTTTCCTGCATCTCAGGCGTGATGGAAGATTCTTGAGAGCTATCGTCCCCGCGGTCGCATGAGCTTAAAACGAGAGCAGTTAAAATGGATAAGATCGTTAAAAACCTAGTAAACATGTGAATTCCTCCGAAAAACATCGACTACCCCCTTTAAATCAAAAGAGAAATTTAAAGAAAAGGTAAATATGGACCATTTGTAGGGTGTGTTGCGTAACCTTAGATTAAATCAGGAATCTAAAAAGACGTGTTACCC
>CAZWOB010000027.1:0-26888 GCA_964635295.1 uncultured bacterium | reverse complement strand
TCTTCTATCATAATCCTTCCAAAGTGAGTCTGTGATAGTTTGAAATAGGATAGGTTTTTCCGAAGAAATTCCGGATCTGCAAGTTTCAGTATTTGGGAAAAACAAACAGCCCTTGCTTCATTGTCCATCCCAGGTACAGGGGTTGTAAAAAAGGAAAAGTTCCTTTCGATATATTCTTTTTGATATGCAGGATCTTGTGAGCTTAACCAAGAGATGATAGCCCTGTCAAAATCTTCATTTCCAGCTAACCTGAAAATATCAAACTCTATGATAGAACCGCGAGGAAGAAATTGAGCTAATTTTTGATAAAATCCAGCCTCTTTACCTATGGTGAAAACGATTTTCCATTGCTCAAGAGTCAAGTGTTCCGCGACTAATCTGGTTGCAATGGGATGAAATTTAGCACTTTTATCGGTATCGAGCAAAAGAGCGATCACATTTGGCCCATTCTCAATCGAATCAAAAAGAAAGGTCAAAATAGATTCCATTGCAAGTCTGCGATTACTATGATTATCAGATACGGGTGAATAGTGGAATTTTGTTATCTGTGTTCCAATGTAGTTTCTTAAATATTTTAATTTTTTAAATCCGTTTATTCTTTCTTTGATGTAATTGACATAATATTTATTGTGCGTTAGTTGAGGCAGGAACATCAATTCGCTGTCATGATACGCACCACTTGTCAATTTCTCAACAATTTCAAATCTGAGGTCATGGTTATCGAGAGCGCAGGCTAAGAATAATGTATAGGTAGTACATGTTGTTGGAAAGCGAAACTGTGTCCTTTCCAGTTCCCACCATTTTCTCATGAGCAGGGGTCTATAAGTTACTAATATTTTGAATTCAAAGCTGTTGTGCTGTGGGTTGATTGGTGTTCTTGTCTCAGAGAATAAAAGAGTAACAAACTCGTTGAAACAGTTGAGATATCTATCGATTTCATTATTGTCTTTTGGAATTTGCCATACAGGCATGTCTTTGCGTAGATGGGGGATAAGTTCGGAAACGCTTTTTCCGCGTATTGTTCTACGGTTGCAGATGGCTCTAAATGCGATATCCTTCAGGAAACGTACTTCTCCATTTATTCTCAGGTAAACATCATAAGACCCTGCAGAGTCTCTGAATTTCATGACCTCTTCAAACGTTGAATTTTCATCAATTGATATTGCCCGTTCGTCTTGTTCATAAAATACAGGAAGACTGACTAATCTAACTCGTTCATCGCATTCGGGCATTGTTTGATCAGATCTGTTTGAATCGGCAGAGCCGGTTATGCTATGACTGTAAGAGCATTCTGCTCTTTGAGTTGGGTCCATACGACAATCCTTTTTGTTGATATCTACCTATCATGCGATAGTTGAATAGAAATGATTACCGTACTTTGCAGGCGATTACTACCTTAACTTCCTTTGACACGTTCCCAAGCGCGGTAATATAAAAGGACATCGGAGCCAAGGTCGCGGATTTTTTCCATCGATTCCATCTGTTCGGCTGATGGAAATAGAATGGGACTGTTCCGCAGATGGTTCGGCAGGAGAGGATAGCTTTTTGTGACAGGCGTCAACGCATGGGTCCGCTGAATATTGATCGCAGCAGACGTTGGCTCGATCATAAAATTGATAAATGCGTGAGCCAGATCTGGATGAGGCGAGCTCTCAGGTATCGTGATATACTCGATCGATAAGATCGCGCCTTCTTTCGGGTATCCGAATGCAATTTTGTCCGTTTCTGTCTGGACTTGCAGAATATCGCTTGAATAGGATTGGGAAACCAGGAACTCTCCATTGATTAAGCCATTTTTGTATTGCTCATTCTCAAACTTGGCTAAATTTTGTTTCCATTGGATCAGCAGATCAGCAGCAGCTTCAATCGCCTCCTGGTTCAGGGTGTTCACGCTCACCCCCAATGTTCTCAGCGCTGCTCCTAATGCCTCTCTTACGTCATTGAGTATTGTCATCCTTCCGGAATACTTCATCGAACTAAAGATCGTATATGAGGGGTGGTCCATCTCGACTTTATCAGCCCTGTACCCGATTCCTGAATAAGAGACCATAAAGGGAATTCCGTAAGGGTTTGCTTCTGAGGAAAAATAGGCGCGGTCCAAATAAATGTGGTTAGGAATCAGTTCAAGGTCCAGTTTCTTGACCATGCCTTGTTTTTCCATGATCTCAAGGTAGTAGTTGCTGGGAAAAAGAATATCATAGGACGAGTTGCCAAGTTTTACTTTTGCGTACATCGATTCATTGGAATCATACAGGTCGATCACAACTCGACAGCCGTTTTCCTCCTCGAACTGATGGACGAGGTCGGCATCCAGCATTTCGCTCCAGGTGAAAATGTGCAGGGTTGGTTTCGGGCTCTCTTTACATGACGAGAAAAGACAAACGATCATTAGGATTAAAAGTTTTTTCATCTCTCTTCCTCGGCAAATGTATGGTAGACGATGACCAGCAAGAAGGTGGCAAGGAGTATCAATGTGCTCAATGCATTGATGACAGGGGTCGAACCATATTTGATCATGCTATAGATGTATAACGGGAGTGTGGTAGCGCCTTCGCCAGCGACAAAAAATGTGATGACAAAGTCATCGATCGAAAGGGTAAATGAAAGAAGCGCCGCGGCGATCAGTCCGGGTGTGATCAGTGGAAGGACCACCTTCTTGAATGTCTGGTAGGTCCCAGCTCCCAGGTCATGTGCGGCTTCGACAAGCGTCAAATCAAAATGCTGGAGTTTAGAGATCATTAACATGGTCACGTAGCTGATACAAAACGTTGTGTGGGCGATGTAGATGGTAAACAGTCCAAGCTTGACATTCCAAACGACAAATAACATGAGCAGACTGATCCCCAATAAAATATCCGGAAGGATCAGAGGTGCATAGATCAGGCCAAAGTGAAGGCTTTGCAGCCGGCTGCGATAACGGAAAACGGTAAAGGCCGCAAGACTTCCGATGATCAATGAGGTGACTGTTGAGGAGATGCCGATGATCATCGAGTTAATAAACGCTTCCCAAAGATCAGGCTCAGAAAATAGGGCTGTATACCATTTAAGGGTGAACCCTGTCCAAACGGTCGCATATTTCGAGTCGTTGAACGAGTTGACCATCAAAAGAATGATGGGAACGTAAAGGAAGATGAATACCAATACTGTAATTGTTAGGCAGATCCGGCTTCTGATCACTCGCGGCTCCTGATTTCAAGGTTGCGCCCCTTTCTTGAGTACAAGACCAATATCCCAAGGGGAATGAGAATGATCAACGTCAATATCATCGAGATGGCGCTGGCTTCAGGAATATTTCTTTCGGCAAACGTTTTTTGGGCAATTTTGTTGCCGATCATGTCGCTGTTGACCCCTCCGACAAGATCGGGAATGACATAGGTCCCAATTGCCGGAATGAAAACCATCAAAGCGGCAGTCAGGATCCCTTTCTTGATACCTGGAATGAAAACCTTTGTAATTGCGCGGATACGGGAAGCACCCAGGTCCATAGCCGCCTCGATCAGCTGAAAATCGAATTTCACAGCGGATGTGTAGATGGGAAGCAGGGCGAATGGAATGAAAGTATAGACCATCACAATGACAACAGCAAAATTTGTGTAAAGGAGCGGGGTCGATTGAGAGATCAAGCCGATGAAAACGCATGCCTGATGAAATAGGCCTTCCGGGTGCAAGATCGTCTTCCATGCAAAAATCCGAATGAGAAAACTGCTCCAGAAGGGGATGATGATAAACATCAGCATTAAATTGCGCCACTTCGGTGAAGATGTTGCCATTTGATAACCCATAGGAACAGCCAGAACTAAACACACCAATGTACTGAATATGCTCATCCAAAGGGAACGCCATAAGAGTTTGTAAAAATAGACGTTTCCTAAACTGTTCAGCGTGGACAGTGTCCACCCCTTTAACACAGTCCCATAGATGTCTGCAGGCTTAAATGCATACACGCAGATGATGATGAACGGCAGCAGGAAAAAGGCAGTCAGCCATACAAAAGACGGCAATGACATCAATGTTTCTTTAAGTTTTTTTCTAGGCATGCTTTTCCCTGGAAAAGATAAAACCGTCATTTGCGTGCCAGGAAATCCACACCTCATCTTCCCAGTCGATCTGAGTCTGGTCCAGGAGAAAGCGGTTGTGCTGTTTGGTCACCGAGAGCTTCCGGTTATTAACGACTACCCCAAAGTGGGTATGGTCCCCTTTATACACTTTGTCGTCGATTGTTCCCTTCATGCAATTGAACATTGGATTTTCCTGGGGAGGTTCTTTTGAAATCTGGATTTTTTCCGGTCGGACGCTGAGATGGACGAGGTCTCCTTTGGTCAATGGCAAGTCATGGAAGCATTTCACAGGGGGAAAGTCATCGAAGTGCAAGAGGCTGTATTCTTTGTCGATCACTTGTTCGACAATCCCGTCGAAGAAATTCGTATCCCCGATAAATCGGGCGACAAACCGGCTTTTCGGTGTCTCATAGATCTCTGTAGGCGTACCGATCTGTTCGAGCCTCCCGTTGTTGAGTATGGCAATTCTATCTGAGACGGCCATCGCTTCTTCTTGATCATGAGTGACAAAGATAAACGTGATTCCTACCTCGTCATGGATAATGTCGAGGTCGATCAACATTTTTTGCCGGAGCTTGAGGTCGAGCGCCGCGAGCGGTTCGTCCAACAGGAGGACTTTTGGTTTGTTGACAAGCGCGCGTGCAATGGCGACCCGCTGTTTTTGGCCGCCGCTGATCTGATGGGGATATTTGTGTCGATGTGGCGCCATCTGGATCAATTCCAGCATCTGGTCGATATCGCGTTGGATTTGATCCTCTGAAATTTTTTTGATCCGCAGCCCAAAAGCAATGTTTTCTTCAATTGTCAAATGAGGAAAGAGGGCGTAGTTCTGAAAAACCGTATTGACCGGCCTTTTATTTGTTGGAAGGTTGGTGATGTCCTGGTTGTTAAGGAGGATCGCTCCTTCGTCGGGAGATTCAAAGCCAGCCAGAATACGCAGGAGTGTTGTCTTACCGCATCCGCTTGGTCCCAGGATCGAAAAGAACTCTCCCTCGCGAATGGAGAACGACACATTGGAGAGGGCTTCCGTTTGTTTAAAATGTTTTGTTATATTATTAAAAATGACTTCGTTCTTCATTCGCTATCCTGCTGCTGTACGCAACAAACATTTTAGTGATCTGAGAAGATCTTTTCAAGGAGGAGAGATGTCTTTGTCAATACGAAGTCTGCAACGGGCAAATTCTTTTCCCCGTTTGTTTCAATTGCATCAGAGATATCAGAAACGTTTTCGGGACGATCACTGGTTGGCAACCCTGTCCTCTTTCCGTCGGTTGGCGAAAATTACAGATCGTATGGATGTATTGGCAGCAGGGAAAGTGCTGTCTGAAAGAGTCTCTCCCATTATGCGTTCCGCATCCATCGAGACCGTTGGCGAGGTGGCGTTCACTTATGGTCAGCTTGGTCTTCGACATTCAGACGTCGTCGCTCAATGCAGAAGAGCAGACCTTAAAGGTGCAAGAGTACGCGATCTGACTAAATGTTTATGGGGACCGCTATTATTGGGGGATGAAAGGAGGAGTTATCAAATAAGGGTGGCAGAGGCTGTTGAAGATCTGGCGGTGAACGAGTGTGAGATTACCATCGAGGATTGCCGCCGCCTTCATTTTTGTTCGCTTATCGGACGGGTTAACTGGGGAGATGAGTGTTTAGGGGCGACCACGCAAAAAATTGTTCGCCAGGCAATCAGACAATTCGCCTCCAATCCGACAAATCCCTCAAGGTTTCAGAAAGAGGTGACTGCAAATGTGAGAAAGATTATGCCGAAAGGCTGGGTGATGCATACGGAATATTATGTTGAGGGGTTCCATCTTGATATCGCTTTTCCCGAGCAAAAAATTGCAATCGAGGTTGACGGTCCCTGGCATTATTACAATGATTCTGATGAAGTGATGACGAAAGACAAGGTCAAAGACAGGGTATTAGAGGGGCTCGGATGGAAGGTTTGGCATATCTCTTATCTAGACAGCTAACCACTCTTTTTTAGTTGTTTATAATGTAAAAATCGCTTATTATTTTTTGAATGAAATCGGCATATGATCTAACAAAAGAGGAGTGGCAGATCTGGGCAGTTGACAATCAGCTTCCCAAGTTTACGTCTGCGCAAATCCTGCAATGGATTTATGAGAAGGGGATTCATGATCCCTTGAAATTTTCCAATCTCTCCTTGCAAGCCAGAGAGTTGCTCGCTTCGCAGTTCAGTTGGGACCTTCCGGCGGTTCATTCGCATTTGGTCTCCGTCGATCAAAGTGAAAAATTCCTGTTGCAGACCGAGGACCGTCAACTGTTTGAAATGGTCCTGATGCCCTATGACAACCGCGTGACGTTGTGTATCAGCAGTCAGGTGGGGTGCAGGATGGGATGCACATTTTGTCAGACAGGCAAGCTTGGTCTCCAGCGCAATTTGACTTCCGGTGAAATCCTATCCCAAATTCTTCTCGCCAACAATTCCCTGGAGGGAAGGAAAGTCACGAATATTGTCTTTATGGGAATGGGCGAGCCCTTGGACAACTATGACGAAGTCCTGAAGGCGTGCCAGCTCATGGTGGACCCTAATGCGATGGGGCTGTCGATGCACCGCGTGACAGTTTCAACTTCCGGTCTTGTACCTGAGATCGAGAAGCTCGGGAAGGATCTTCCCGTTCGTTTGGCAATTTCACTGCATCAGGCAGATGATGAGAAGCGCAGTCGTATGATGCCGGTCAACCGCAAATACCCGCTTTCTGAACTGAAAAAAACGTTGATGCGCTATCCTGCACCTAAACGGTATGGCGTAACCTTCGAATATGTGATGATCGAAGGGGAGAACGATACCATTGAAGATGCCAGGAAGCTTGTCAAGTTCGTGTCCGGCTTGAAAGCCAAAGTCAATCTGATCCCGATCAATCATTTCCCAGGCTTGGAGATGAAAGCATCGACTGCTGATCGCTTGAAGATTTTTCAATCCTATTTGGCCGAACGCTCCATACCAGCGCCTGTTCGTTATAGCAGGGGACAGGATATCAGTGGCGGATGTGGTCAGCTTGCAGCCAAAACTCAGGAAGAGCTTAACGTAGATCCCAGGGTTTTAAGGCGTCAGCGCAAGCAAGCAAGATTCCAATCTGTAGGTTAAAATCCTTGATTGTGTCCTAATTTGTAGTCAAATCCTACATACTAGATATCCTCTCACAGGTACCCCGTATTATGAACCTATATGAATAAAAATTTTCACCTATCTTTGGCCCTTTATTTAGGTTTATAGGGTATAAATACGCTATTTTATACGGTAAAGTTTTAATTTTATTTTTTATATAATAATTCTTATAAGATTTTAAAAATAATAAAGAGGATTAAAATTCCAATGACATTACCAATTCAAAATAATAGTGCTGATCAAAACGTGTCTTCAGATCATATTGTAAGAGATGCGTTCAAGGTTTGTGGGAAGATGGCAATGGGGGCTGTTGTTCTAGCTGTTGCTCTAGTCGCGCATCCGATTATTGGACCTTTAGGTTCACTTGGAAGCTTATTTAAAGCTGCATATCATGGAATCAAAATGAAATATCATTTAAGACATACAAGAATGATAGATTTGGATGGTAAATTATTAACTGGTACTGAATTAAATAAACATAGAGACGGTGATGACTATTTGAAAAACCATCAAAAATTTACAGTATTACGTGATTTAAATCGATTAAATCACGAATTAAAGAGATTGTATCATCTCAAAGCTGCGAGAAGTTCTTTAAAATGGGCGCGTGGTTTTGCTAAAAGTGCTGTTCCTGTTGTAGGTCCATTTTGGGCGTTTTTTACTGAACTAGCTAACGAAGATTCTAAACCTTTAGGGTGTATGGGGTGCAGTGATCACTGGGACCATATGACTCCTGAAGCGAAACTCAGGGACTATATTAAATACGGAAAATATATTGAGGAACAAATCCTACGTAACGTTACGATAGATAAATGGCGGCCATCTAAGACTGTTGCATAATTCATCATGATCGCTTTATATTCCATTTGTCGCTAGACGCTTCTTGACGCAAATCTCCTACTCTCTGGTGTATTCGATGCAGATGCCAGGAAGCTTGTCAAATTCGTGACCAGCTTGAAAGCCAAAGTCAATCTGATCCCGATCAATCATTTCCCGGGCTTGGAGATGAAGGCGTCGACAGCTGATCGCTTGAAGATTTTTCAATCCTATTTGGCCGAACGCTCCATACCAGCGCCTGTTCGTTATAGCAGGGGACAGGATATCAGTGGCGGATGCGGTCAGCTTGCAGCCAAAACTCAGGAAGAGCTTAATGTAGATCCCAGGGTTTTAAGGCGTCAGCGCAAACAAGCAAGATTTCAAGCCTCCATATAATTTTTTAGCCTCATCCGGAAAACTGAGTTCCTCGATTTAATATTCTAACAGGATAAACATGATCGGTATAGGTACTTATTTTCCTGATGAAGCATTTTTTATGACATTCTAGCTTCAGGGTATAAATTTTGATTTTCTACGGTAAATCATATTTTAAAAATAATTTATAATTTTGTTTGTTTAATGATTTTTTATAATAAAGGTTTGATGATGTCATCAGTTATAGCTTCTCCTCTACATACTAATCATTCGAATATGTCCGGTATGCAAAAAGTAAAACAATTTGTAGAGGATGCCGTATTCAAAATTGCGTTTGTTGTATTTGTTATTGCTCACCCAATTATCGGGCCTCTAGGTTCTATAGGATGCTTATTCAAGGCGGCATACCACGGTATCGCACTGAATCATCATTGGAGGCACACACAGGCAAGGGATGCTCAGGGCAGGCGTATTCCCGGAACGGAGCTCAATAATCCCAATTCGGATAAAAATTATCTCAATCGTAAAACTAAATTTAAAATGAGCGACCTGAGAAGATTGCAGCATGAAGATAAGAGGTTGTATCATTTAGCTGCCGCGGTCAGCTCATTGAGATACGCTCGAGGTTTAGCAAAATGCACAATACCTATCATCGGGCCATTCTGGGCAATATCTACAGAATTGGATATTGGCGGCTCAGAAGAAATGCAAGGTTACGATTCCGATGATGATTGCGATGGTATGACTCAAGAACAAAGAGTGTTGCGATCGCATATTCAGAAGTTAAAGAATCTGGCTAATTAATAAATATAGGGCAGAAGCCTTTTGGTTTCTGCCATATACTTCCGATACGTTTCACCAAACGTCTCTGATAAGTAACTCTCTTCGATATTCATCCGGTAGATCAGTGGATAGATCATCACCGCGACAAACGCCCCAAAAAACAAATTGGACGACACGAGGAAAAATCCTGCCGCGATCATGATAAATGCTGTATACATGGGATGCCTGACAATCGCATAAGGGCCGGATGTCACTAGCTTGTGATTTTTCGTCGACGTGACATACATCGCAAAATTCTTATCTAAAGCCTTGTGGGTCCAAAGTAGGAGAACGTTCCCTGCGAGTCCAATCATGACGCCGGCATACTTTATCACATCGGGGAATGGAACTGCGAATGTGTAAAAGGCTCCTGGTGAATAGAGGTAATAGAAGCCCACTAACACCATCACAATCGATATTGCCGTATAGATGATAGACCTTTTCCTGTCTTCAGGATTGGCTGCCTGCTTGATCGATTGCCAAATGTAGGGGGCCCTGATGCAGGTAAATCCTCCCAATATCAAAACGTTTGCCAGTCTAAAAAAGATGTCACTATTCATACTCCTTTTAATATCTATCAAGATTGTTTTTGTCAACTTGACATATTACATTTATAAAAATAGAATCATCCCCTCCCTTTAATAATATTAATGGTGAGAAAAGAAAAATATTTATTGTTACTGAGGTCTATATGTATTTTAAAAAATTATTGGGATGTCTCCTTATTGTTCTTGTATCAGGCTGCGTCCCTATGTGCGACCAGCAGCCGCCTGTTCAACCTCTTCGCTGCAGGGAAGCACAAACGCGCAACTTCGAGTCCACGGATTCTCGGACTGTGATGAAAGCGATGATCAATGTGCTTCAAGACGAGGGGTACATCGTGAAGAATGCCGTCGTAGAGCTTGGGCTGTTGACTGCTGAAAAAGATGTTAATGTTCCAGGCTATTGCGACCCGTATTGTTCTGATTGGTTTTTCTGTTTTGATGATCGGTATCCTAATCATGCCCTGGTGGAGCTTACAGCCAATATCTCCGAATATGGAGATGATACAAGGGTCAGAGTCAATTTCCAGAAAAGGGTTTTTGACAACTATGGTTGTGTGATCGAGGCCAATCAAGAGATGAGCGAGCAGCATTATCGAGAATTTTTTGCCAAAGTCAGCCGAGGCGTGTTTTTCCAAATTGAAAATCTATAATCATAGGAGTCTTTATGAAACTCTCTAGTTCTTTACTTTTGTTAATGGGCGCTTTGATGCTCACCTCTTGTCACAATCACTATTATTACCCTCATGTGACATACTCTAATGAGCCGGTGACTTTAGGAACCGTGCAAAGAAAGCTGAGAAAGGGGATGGGGCAAGACAGTGTTGCCTATGCATTGGGTTCTCCGAACATTGTGACGAAAGATAAGTTCGGGCGGGAAGCCTGGATCTACGATAAGCAGTCGTCGGATCTATGTGTCTCGGAATCCAGTTCCGGCATGTGGCTGATCATCGGCTCCACGCAATCAGAAACAAAGAAGCAGTCCTCATCGCAAAAGTCGTTAACGATCATTGTGAAGTTCGACGAGCAAAGCCTGGTGGACCACATCTCTTATCATACGACTGAGTTCTGAACTGATGTTGTCAGAAGGTCGAAGTCGATGTTTTCTTCGACCAACTTGATGGCCCTTTCAATCTTTGGAAGGTCCTTCGTGCGGATTTTCGCGGTGAAAGAGGTGATCATCTTCATCGCGTCAAAACTGCAGACGGGGGCATAAAGCGAAGGGATATTGGTTTTTGAAAGTGCTTCGAGAGAGTCCTTTGATGGCGGGTGGCGTCCGGTAAGGATCAACCCGCCCTCCAAATCCTTTTCCCGTTTTTCATTCTGCTCGATATAGGCGAAGATGATATCGTCACGTGTAGCGGGGGTGATGATCAGTTCGCTGGGAATGATCTCATTTTTAAAGGTGCCAACAGACCCGGCAACAAGTCGGAAACTGATAAAGTGGCGATAGTGATGTTTTTCTCCAGAGAGTAATTGCGTATCAAATAGCGATTCGAAGTCGCGGATCGTCGGTTTATCGAGAAACGAATTATAGGGGACACATCCGATCAAAGGGATGTTCCATTTTTTTAGCGAACGTGGGAAATAGTTCAGGATCATCTCCCGCTTTTCATCAATGACTCTATTAAGGATTACTCCACGCACTTTCACTCCGTATTGTTCGCAGAGGGCGATATTCAAAGAGAGTTCGTCATGCGATGATCCAAGCCCGCCAGATGCGATGATCACCATATCCAGGCCTAGCTCTGCAGCGACTTTCGCGTTATTAAGATTGACGATAGAACCGACACCGACATGCCCCGTTCCTTCAACAACGGTGAACGCGTTGGCGTCCATCACTTCCTTATACGAGCGGTGTATGTTTTCAAGCAGGTGCTTCTCTGTGATTTTTTGGTCGATATAGTCTCTTGTAAAACCTGAAGGAATGATGACAGGACTCATGTTCTTCCAGGATGTTGGGAGATGGAAATGCTTTTTAAACAGGACGGCATCCTTATCGACAATTGTCGAAGGATCGATTGTCACATGCTGCTGACCGACCGGCTTGATAAATCCGACTGAGGGATAACGTTTCTTAAGGCCTGCAATGATGCCGAGACAAAGCGTTGTCTTGCCAACATGCTGGCCTGTGGCAGCGATAAAAATGGACCTGTTAGACATAGGCTTTAACTCCCAGAAGCGTTTGGATCACCGATTTTGTCTCTTTAAAAATTTCTTCATCGCTTTTCAGCTGTTCCACTTCATCCAGGGTAAACCAATGGATTCCATCTGTTTCTTTTGGGTTTTCTACAAGCTCGCCTTCGATAGGGTGTGAAATGTAGATCATATCGATATGTTGATGAGCGGGAACCCCTTTATGTTCAGGGATATTTTCAAGGAGACATAGGTAGGGGCGTTCGATGCTTTTCGCATTCCACTCGTCTACCCAGATATTTTCTTGAGGGATCAGTTCAATATGCAGTCCTGTTTCCTCATAGGCTTCCCTTACGGCAGCTTCCGGGGGTGTTTCATTAGGGTCGATATGCCCGCCTGGGGGTAGCCATTTCTGGAGTTTTTTGTGAAAAATGAGCAGTACTTTGTCTTCATTTAAAATGTAGACGGTAGCGGTAAATTCTCGGTTCATCATGGCCCTACCAGATTAAAACAGGGATTATACGTCAGAAGAGGGGGTATTGCAAATTTTAATTGTTCTGAAGAAACCTCCGAAAGAGTCGAGGTGATTCTGAGTGATATCAAGCGTTTTTTGCGCAGCCGTGTGGCATTTCATCACGCCAGGGTCCACTTCACCTTGTATTGGGATTTGCTCGATAAACCTCGAGACCAAACGACCGTCATCCGGGAATTCGTCAACAAACTCCACGATTTTTTTCAATCTTTCCTCAAGCCGATAGTATTCGGGAAGATGTTCGAGGTACACTCTGATGGAAATACAGGGGCAAAAGCAAATATTGTTCTCCTTTCTTTCCATCACTAACTGCTCTGCAAACGTTTCCCAGGAGCGATGAAATTCCTTCAGATGTTCAAGCAGCAGGGGTTCGTCATCTTCGATGATCAGGGTTCGAAGAGCGTCAATTCTTACGATAAGGTCAACTGCCGCCTCAAAAGTTTTTTTCAGGGGAGAAACTGTGATCATCCAATAATCGTATCGGAGATTTTCATAGATGAATTCTTCGCTGTCGCCTTTTGCAATGCGGAGTGCCAGGAAATATAGGAACGCGGTGCTGGGGGAGTTGGCATAGCGCTCTTCGACTGTATAGGAAGAATTGATGAGCTGAGAGATTGCCTGATTGTCAAAGGTAAATTCAGAGTATTCTGCCAGCGACGATAAAAAGCTCTGTACGCATTCGTAGTAGACATTTGCCGGCATTGTCATCGTCAAGGGGATTTGATTTTTTTTCATCGCGATTTCTATCGAATGAAGGACTTTTGTCAATTTAACCAGCCGAGAAGGAATGTTTGACGGCGGCTTGCTCGGCTGTGTTTCCATAGAGACTCCAGATGTCCATCTGGTCCTCAACCATTGGAAGCTCAATAGAGAAGCTCTCTCGCTCTTTTGAGAAATATCGCTTCCATAGCTGGCAGCTGAACCTACCTCCGATCGATCACAAGGTAACATAGGATGAAAACGGTCCGTTCACATTGCCTGATCTGTAAGGGACTGCTGGGTTCAGAGAGTCGGTCGGTGGACGCTCTTCGGCAACTCCCACCCTTCCTCCAGCGAGCAGTTGTTTCAACCTTGAAATAAAGATGTCCGATACCGCTGGAGCATTCAACTCAGAAATGACAAGAGTTAAATCCATTAACGACATGAAGCCTCCAACGATTGAGTTAAAGATATGATTTACATATAAGGAATCCAACATTACCTGTGAAGATTTTCTTATCTTTTCAAAAAGGGGAATGTAGGATATAATAAAACACAGATTTTTCCGGGGAGCTCGGGGAAAGGGTCAGTTCGAACCAGGTCAGGACAGGAATGTAGCAGCCTTAAGAACCACGATTCTTGCCCTGAGTCTTTCTCCGGTTTTTTTTTATCTTGTCAAATGGCTTTTCAGCATCCAGAGGTTTTTGTCCAAGTCACCTAATATCCCTGTCAGGATATCAGAGGTCACCACATCTTGATCTTCATCGGATTGTGAGATGACATTTTTCATATCTGCAGTGTGTTGCTCGTACGATTCAATCAACGACTCCAACATTTCATCTCCGTTCAACTCCTGATGGATTTCCTGTATGGACATTTTTTTTGAGAATGCTGTCAGAGAACCATTGACCTTGCTTCCAAGTTGACGGATCCGCTCCGCAATTTGGTCGTTCTGTTCTGCAAGCGTTACATACTGTTCTTCAAACATTTCGTGAAGGGAATGAAATCTTGGATCGACCACATTCCAATGACAGTGCAATGTTTTGATATACAGCGCCATGTGATCCGCAAGCAAATAGTCAAGCTTATCTGCCAGCTGAAGTTTATTGCCTGATTTAGTCATTTGAAAAATATTTTCTCGAACTTCCATGATTGCCTCCTTGTATATTACTTATTATAACACATATGATGGGTTTATGGTAAAAATCAATCTAGACAATATTTTATGGGGCGGTGAGCAGGGGATTCCCGCAAATGTATACACTTTCAGAACCGGAAATTTTAAGCGCAGCTCTACCCTTCTGAAAGACTGTCCCCATGTCAAATTGTTGAAACTGTATGAAGAGAAAGGTGAAGGTCTCTTTGCCTCAGAACTTTACAAAGAGACGGATTACTACAATAATATCTGCGAGTGTATTCAGCAATGCGGAAATTATTTCAACATCACAGATCCCGAAGACGCGGTCCGGCAAATAAAGCGTTTTATTGCGCACTACGAAGGTCGGGAGGAACCCAGGGTTCATCAACAGTCTGATGAGCAAGACCCCCTGGTCGCTAAAAATGCATTTAGCGATCATTATGAAGTGATCGACGGAATCCACCGCCTGGCTATCGCTTATATGAAGGGATTGAACGAAATGGAATGTCGCTTAAGCGAGCAGCAGACTGTAACTTTTTTGCAGGAGTTGGTGATCGGGAACAAGTGGACTCCTGGACAGCAGCTTCTCTACCAACCAATAGATGGGCCCGAATTTGATCAGTTTACTCTGGTGAGAAAGTGTACGGATCGATTGGAGATGATGCAACGGTTGATTCAGGAGCGGGAATGGGAGATGTCCGGGAAAAAGTATTTGGACCTGGGCTGTTCTTACGGCTATTTTATGGCAGGGATGGAAGCGGAGGGGATGAAAAGCTACGGGGTTGACAATTGTCCCAATTCCATCCTGTTGGCCCAAATCTGCTACAATCAGCCAAAAGAAAGGCTTTTATGTCTGTCGCTGGAAAACTTCTTCGAAATGAATGAAGAAACTTATGAAGTTGTCTCACTTCTCAGTGTACTGCACCACTTCATGTTGAACCGCGGACAGATCACTGCAGAAGAATTGATCCGCAACGTGGATACGATCACAGGCAGGGTCTTATTTCTTGACTCCGGACAAAATCACGAAGAATGGTTTAAAGACTCGCTGCCTGAACTAGACGAAACGGCGCTGGTCAAATGGTTGAAGGAGCATACTTCATTTGACGAGGTGATCGCATTGGGCAAAGATACCGATAACGTAGGAGTCTATTCGCCTAATTATCAACGTTCATTGATCGCCTGCATCAGGAAATAACGGTTTTTTCCGGGCGAGGATGATAATGTGGCTGATACTCGGTTCGCTGTGACTGAGTTTTTCCAGTAAAAGCAACAATGAGCGGCTTTGGTCAATCGTCCTTTCAAACCAATTGCTGATCGGAGCGATCCACTTCCACAGCATTCCAGAAAATTTTGTTGAGTTCCATTGGAACCAGTAGCGCCAAATGGAGTGCCGGTCGCTCAAGGCATTTTTTCGGAAATTTTTGTCGCGCGAAGCGTGCGCAAAATGACGGGGCATGGAGAAAAAATTCTTCAGGGCAATGTGACGGCTGTGATGGCTTACCTGAAAATCAACAATTTCCAATTCTGTCTGTATGAGGAAGAACAGTTTTTCCAAAGCGTCTTCCGAATGGATATCGATGGAAGTAGAAAACAAAATGGATCCTTCCCGCTTCGATAAGCGGGCTATTTCGTTAAATAACAATCGGTGTTCTTTGGGTGAGAGGTGTCCGATCAGTTCCGTGCAGGCAACTAAATCGTAAGCGCCATCATCGAGATGGGTATGCGGCACACAGGATTGCACGGGTCGGATATTTTTCTCATCGGCAAGAGCGTCGTTAGCTAAGCGGGCAATATCGACTGCGTCGATTATTCCTCCTGCATCTCGGTACATTCTTGTAAGATGCCCGTGCCCTGAACCAAGATCCGCGATTTTAAGACCCCGGAGCTCGATACGGTTGCTGATGAACCGAAAGGTGCGTTCAATCCTCGTTCTTTCCCTGGCATTTCGTAAGGGGTTGAATTGCTCAGGATCTTTCTTCCATTCCCTGTCAAATCGCGCCTTTGTCAGTTCCCTGAAGGTTTTAGGTTTTATCTGCTGTGTGTAGGACCGATCTTCCGCGTCAGACTGTATGATGTTCAGCTTGTTCATGCAGGTTCATCCAATAGATCTTCGACAGAGATCTCAGGGGGTTCTGAAGAGATGGGGCGATTGATAAACAACCTGAACCATATCTCTAATTGGAGAATAGACCATAAGTTGCGGTGGGCGTGTTCTGTGCGTCCAAGTTTGCGTATTTGATCGTTAAGCCATGATTGAGAGATAAGGCCATTGTCGACCAGAGTACCTCCGGGGAGTTTCTGATAAAGAGACTTGATCTGTTCCGCTTCCATCCATTCCTTTAAAAATTGATGTCTTGTCCGTTTTGGTCTTTTGATGATCTGCTCCGGAAGAGAATTTTTCATAAGAGATTTCAAATATCCGGCAGCCTGCTCTTCTTGCAGGAAATCAGGCTCAGGAAGGGAGGCAAGGAATTCGACCATATGGCGGTTGAGAAAAGGGGATTTCCAATTGATGCCATGTGCGACAGTCAGTCTTTCAAATTGGTGGATATAACAATCGACCAACCGTGTCTTGACATCAAAATATAACAAGGAAGCTACTGATGACCGCACTCTGTGAAGATGGTGGAATTTGTGCAAAAAGACTTCAGGATCGAAAATCCCTCCCATTTTCGGGGATGCTTTGACAAGTTCGGAGGCATCCATAAACGCATTGGCATTCAGATAGTCGAATTGGAGAGGGTCGGTGCGCGATTCTTTCATCAATTGATAGGCGAGGGGTTTGTATAGTCTCTGCGCAACGGGAATAAGGGCCTTTTGAAACTGATGGAACCAATTCTGAGCAGCCTGCCAGATGAAGCCCGATCGCTGTTCTTTTGTCGTATACCTGCTGTGTCCGGCAAACAGCTCATCGCTGCCCATTCCAGAAAAGACAGTATCGGACCCTTCGGATGCCATCTCGCTTAGCTTCCAGGTTGACACGACATTGGGGTCTGCGATCGGTTCGTCTAAATGCCAATTGATTTTCACAAGATCTTTGACGAAAGTATCTTTTGTGATCTCATATGCGTCAAGGGGGAGCTGAAGGTTTTCGGCGATGAGGTTGGCCGCATCGAGGTCGCCTTCGTTTTCGCCCTGAAAACTGACGTTGTAGCCATGAATATTAGCAGAAGGCGCAAGTTCCTTCAGATAGTAGGCGACGCTTGCAGATCCAAGACCCCCGGACAAAAAACACCCCATCGATTTCTGGTTCTTGGGAAGGTAATGCTTGATGCTCGATTCAAAAATGCGGCCAAGGTTTTCAAGAATCTGCTCATTTGAACTTTTTGTCTGCTTCTCAAAATAGGAGCTATAGGACCAATACGATTCAATGGATTTACTTCCGTCAAAATGATACTGGAGGTAGTGTGCGGGAAGCAGTTTGTTTACTCCTTCGATGGGGCTCATGTCCTGGGGGATATACCCAAAGAACAGGTAAGAGGAAAGGGAGTCGATAGCGGCAGTTTGAGGGACAGCGCCAGTGGCGAGGATCGCCTTTAACTCGCTTGCAAAGATAAAGGAATGATTATTTTGAAACCAATAAAGAGGTTTTCTTCCAATTCTGTCTCTGGCCAGCAGCAGTTTTTTTTTGTTCTGGTCAAGAATCACAATGACGAAGTCCCCCTCGATCTTTTCCAGAAAATGATTTCCTAAGATCTCATAGGATCTTAGCACCAGTTCGGCAGCCGTTGATGACTTTAGGCCGAGTCCTTGCGATAGCTCGTGGAAATTTGTAATCTCTCCATCGAGGACACAAAAGATTGATTTGTTCTTATTGATGGCCGTTTGTTTTTCACAGCCCGCGATCTGAATGTTTTTGTGAGTATAAATCATCGGCTTTACAGAGCATCGATGTTCAAACGTTTTCACCATGGGCTTGATGAGGTCGTTCATTTGGAAGAGGTCGGGATATATGATGCCTGCAATGCTGTTCATCTGAGGTGCGCCATCTGGGTCTAAGTGATTTCTTCTATAGTATATTTTTGTTGAATTTTTTGGAAACATTGGAAAGAATGCAAGATTATGACGTTTAGACAGATCGCTACTTTGCTATTGCTGTTATGGCAATCCCTTGTTACTGGAAATCCGCAGGTCGTTACCATTGGTGTGGTCAATGACAGCTATTCTCCATCCCTCCAGCGTATCGACGATTTTATAAGAAAAGAGATTCACGCCTTGATGGATGGAGAGTTTGAGATTGTCATCCGAGACGATGAAGAGTTTACTGGAGACTGGACTCAGGAGGGGGTCAGGATCGCTGTCCAGAATGCGATGGATGACCCGTCGATTGATCTTGTAATAGGTGTTGGCCCATTGGCATGCAATGAGTTATGTCATTTACAGGAATATTCCAAGCCGGTTTTTGCCCCTTTTATCATGAATATTGAGTTACAGCAACTCCCCTTTACTGAAGGGGTGAGCGGCGTGGCCAATTTGAACTACCTGTCTTTCCCGAACAATTTAGAGCGCGATGTGCTCACCTTCCATGCGATCACGCCTTTTTCGCACCTGTCATTTATTGTGAATGGTTATGTCTATCAGGCGCTTCCCGAGCTGGAAAATACGATTCGAATGATGTTGGCCGAAACAAATACTCAGATTGATGTCGTTCCCGTTTGGAACACAGTAGGGGACCTCTTTTCAAGGATTCCTGCGGAAACAGACGCCGTCTATATCGTTTCTCTAACTCAGCTCAGTGACGATGAATTGGAAGTTCTAGCGGAGGAGCTCATAGCCAGAGACCTGCCCAGTTTTTCACTGTTCCGGCAACGCTATTTGAAAAGCGGTGTGCTTGCCAGCATGTCGCCTGATGCCGATCTCCCACGATTGATCAGACGCCTGGCATTGAATATCCAACGAGTGCTTTTAGAGGAGAATGCAGGAGACCTTAGTGTCTTTGTTTCTGAATCTGAACAGCTTGCGATCAATATGAAAACTGCGGAAAAACTGAATATTTCACCTCCCTGGTACGTCTTGAACGAGGCTGAATTGCTGTATGAAGGGGAGAAATTATCCTGCATGGACATGTCATTGCGTGATGCTGTGGATTTCGCCCTCGTCCGCAATCCCGGGCTGGCGGCTGCAGGAAAGATAATTGATATCGGGTGCCAGCAAGTCAATAAAGCGAGGTCCAGACTCTATCCGCAACTGAAAGTTTCGGGGCTCTTCACACAGATCGATGAGGACAGGGCTGCGAACTCATTTGGAATTTTTCCTGAGAGGGCTATCTGGGGACATGCTGGATTATCGCAGGTGATTTACAATAATCAAGCGATCGGTGATCTAAGGACGGAAAAACAGCTTCAGCAGGCCAGGTGCTATGGCTATCAGGTAAACAAATTGGATATGGTCCAACACGTTGCTGAAAGTTATTTGAACTTGCTTCGGGCGCAAACCCTTGAAAGGATACAAAGAAGGAACTTAGAGCGTACGCGAGCTCACTTAAAACTCGCGCGTCAACGTGTCGATGTCGGTGTCGCCCGTTCCAGTGAAGTGTACCGATGGGAAAGTCAGTATTCAAGCGACCTTACCCAAGTGACCCATGCTTCGTTCAAAACAAAGGCAATCGAAACAAATTTAAAGCAGCTGGTCAATATCCCTCCGGAAACATGCCTGAAAGTACGTGAAGTTTCACTGGATGAACCTTACTGGGTTAAGAAGAAAAGCTGGTTGGAAAACAACGTGATCAACGATCGGACGCTTGAGGCTTTTATTGAGTATTCAGTAATGGAAGCTCTGCAACGATCAGATGAGATAAAAAAATTGCGCAGTGAAATCTGCGCGCAATCGGAAGTGTTGGGGATTACACAACGTGCATTTTGGACACCAGATGTTTCTCTTAATGTCCTTGCCACTCAACGGGCGGACGAGTGGGGAGCAGGTTCAACGGGCCCGGCATTGTTCAACCGGTCTGATTGGCTTGTTGGTTTGAACTTCTCTTTCCCCTTGTATACAGGAGGTTATAAAACTGCGGCAAAACGGCAGGCGTGTCAGGAGCTAAAAAGACTCAAGCTGATCCTAGACAATGAGGTCAATCTTGAGAGGGAAAAAGTAAGGATTGCCGCTTACAACGCGATCAGTTCTTATTCTGCAATCGGACTGTCGCAACAGTCGGCGGACACAGCCCAAAGCAATTTGTCTCTCGTGCAGGCTTCTTATTCAAAAGGGGTTGTGCAAATTGTCGATTTATTGGATGCGCAAAACCAGGCGCTCGTTGCCGACCTGGTCACAGCCAATGCCATTTATGATTTTCTCAGCGATCTGGTGTATTTTCAACGTCAGGTCCATCAATTTGATTTTCTAATAGATCCGGAAAATGCTGACGACTGGGTCAGAAGCATCACCCATTTCTTCAACCTGCGCTTCAAGGAGGAAAGATGAAGAGAGCCCTACGGATTATGATCGCCCTATGCTTGGTCTTTAGTTCCTGCGGAGGATCTGGGGATGGTCGAGATGACTTGAGAAGGGTCCGCTACGAAAAGATTCAGGCCTCAAATGGAATGAGGCTAAGAACTTTTGCCGGACAAGCACAGTCGGGAATGAAGTCCAAGTTGAGCTTCAGGGTGAATGGAACAATTAATGAGTTAAATGTCAAAATTGGTGATCTCATCAGGAAAGGGGAGGTAATTGCCAAACTCGATCCTACCGATTATTCATTGAAAGTCCAGGAGGCCGAGGCATCCCTTCTACAATCAAGGGCTCAAATGCGTAATGCTGCGGCAAGCTACTCGAGAATACGCGATCTCTATGAGTCCCATAGCGCTTCCAGGAACCAGCTCGACGCCTCCCGCGCTGAATCGGAATCGGCCGCTGCGGCTGTTGAGGCCATGCAGAAAAAGTTAGCTTTGACCCGCTCACAGCATGGCTACACAGTCCTCAAGGCCCCTGTCGACGGAACGATTGCGGAAGTTTTAATTGAGAAAAATGAGACTATTTCCAGAGGAGAACCTGTTGTTGTCCTCAATTCGGATCAAAATTTGGAAGTGCGGGTGTCGGTGCCTGAAATTCTCGTTGCCGAAGTGAAGAAAGGGAATCAGGTCACTGTGACTTTTGATGCTCTCCCGGGAAGGTTTTTTATTGGAAATGTTTCTGAAGTCGGGGTGACAAGTGAGGCGGGGACCACTTTCTCAGTCATTATTGAGCTTGATGGAACGCCGTCTGATGTGAGGCCCGGAATGAGCGCGCAAGCGCAATTTATGTTCTACGATCCTGAAAAGCTGGACCGCATATTTGTACCCCCAATTGCCGTTATCGGGAGAGGCGGTGAAAATTATGTCTATCTTGTGGAGCCGCAAGAGGATGAAATCGGTGTGGTCACTAAAAGGAAGGTCAGGGTCGGTTCCCTGACAAATGAGGGGCTTGAAATCTTAGGAGGGGTGAAAAGCGGGGATTATATCGTGACTGCAGGATGGACGAAAGTTCACGAAGGACAGCGAGTCAGGATGGCCAAATGAAGGGCGATATCACGAAGTTTGCGATTGAAAACAGTCGCATCACACTCTGTGCTTTGCTTCTCATCTTGATCATGGGAGTAATCTCCTATGTCAAGCTTCCAAAGGCTGAAGATCCGGGGTTCATTGTCAGAAAAGCCCGTGTTATTACGTTTTTTCCCGGTGCAAGTCCCGATCGAATGGAACAACTGGTCACAGACAAGCTGGAAAAAGCGATCCAGGAAATGCCGGAGCTTGAATTTATCACCAGCGAGTCCAGGCCGGGCGCATCTGTCATTACAGTGAAGATGTGGGACCGGTATAAAGAGATGCAGCCGATTTGGGATACTCTCAGACGTAAAGTCGACCGTACGATCCCCCTTCTTCCCAAGGGAATTGTCGGCCCTTTTGTCAATGATGAGTTTGGAGACGTTTTTGGCACATTGATCGCCATCACAGGAGAAGGTTTTTCCTATAAGGAGCTGAAAGAGGTTGCCGACCGAACAAAAGATGAGCTGCTTTATATCGATGAAGTTGCAAAGGTAGATATTATCGGTGACCAGGATGAGAGGATATTTATTGAGTTCAGTGATTCGCAGCTTCGAGATATGGGGATCACAAGTCTGCAGATCAAAAATGAATTGGAAAACAGGAACATCGTGATCCCGGGAGGATCAGTGTTTACTGAGCAGGAACAGGTGATCCTGGAGCCTTCTGGAAATTTCGAAACCCTGGAGGAACTGCAAAATGCTGTGATCCATATTCCCGGACTTTCCCATCCGCTCTATCTCAAAGATATTGCGTCAGTGCGCAGGGGGTACGTCGATCCGCCAGCCAGCTTGACCCATTACTCCGGTCAGCCCTGTATCCTGCTTGCCGTTTCATTGCGGGAGGAAGGAAATATTTCTGCCCTGGGAGATCAAGTGGGGGTTTTGATTAAACGGCTTCAACATTATTACCCTCTGGGTCTTGACTTCCATTATGTCTATCAAGAGGCGAATGAAGTGACGCGCAGAGTAGATACCTTTATCTCCAATTTAACTCAGAGCTGCACACTTGTACTTGTCATTATGCTCGCCAGTTTAGGAATACGAACGGGTTTGGTCGTTGCCGGACTGATCCCGATGACAATTCTATCGACTTTCGTCTTTATGCATTTTTTTGATATTGGGATCGATCAAACATCGTTGGCGGCATTGATTATCGCATTGGGGATGCTGGTTGATAACGCGATTGTCATGAGCGAGTCGATCTTTACAGAAATTTCTCGCGGCGTAACACCCAAGCAGGCGGCGATCAACTGTTCGAAAGAGTTGAGAATGGGTCTCCTTACAGCCTCGCTAACGACGTCGTTCGCATTTCTCCCGATCTATTTAGCGAAATCGGTTGCAGGCGAATATACAGCGTCTCTTTTCAAAGTTGTCACGATCGCCTTATTGAGCTCGTGGGTCCTGGCATTGACCATGATCCCTCTGCTATGTGTGATCTGGGTCAAAGTGGAGAAAAACGGCCTTCATACCGATCAGGGACTCTATAAGTGGTATGGCAGCGAACTCCGCAGGCGTCTGAAGAACCCCCTGAGGCAGGTAGGTTTATTTGCCGCGATGCTGGTCGTTTCCATATTGGCCCTTAAGCTTGTTCCCCGGTCGTTTTTCCCCGATACGGACCGTCATCAGTTTACAGTCAAATACAGCCTGCCTGTCGGAGTTAAAATTGGCCATACAGAGGATATGATCGGAAAGATTGAGCAGTACATGAACAATCAGCTGGTCGGCGATGGCATTGTCGATTGGGTGACATTTATTGGAGGTGTCACTCCACGCTATATCTTAAATCACAATCCCATACAGCTTCAGCCTCAAGAAGCCTACATGATCATCAATACGGATTCTGAGGAAGTGATTCCGGAGTTGATGGAAAAAATTGAAAAGCATGTCGACGAGGAATTCCCCAATATGCTTGTCAGCCCGGAACCGACAAAGTTCGGTCCGCCGGTTGCCGCCCCTATTGAAGTTCGCATTTCCGGACTGGACCAGGAGAAGCTCTTTACGTACGCTGATGAAGTTAAAGAGGCTTTGAGCGGCATTTCGGGAGTCAAGCACATCAGGGACGATTGGGGCGAGAATTCAAAAAAGCTTGTGGCGAAAGTTAACCAGGCAAGAGCGTTGCGTGCAGGAGTGACGAACCGGGACGTTGCGATCTCTTTGCAAACGATGTTGAGCGGCATGGAAACCACGCAGTTCCGTGAAATGGACGAGGTCATCCCCGTGACGATCCGTTCCGTTAGCGCTGACCGGAATAATCTGGATAAATTGGAGACTTTGAATGTCTACTCGCAAAGTTCAATGGCCAAAGTTCCGCTCAAGCAAGTTGCGGACCTTGAACTGGAATGGCAGCCTAACAATATTTTAAGGCGCAATCGATTAAGAACCGTCACTGTCATGGCGGAAACGGAGCCGAGATACCATCCTCAAAAATTGGCAGCTTCACTCAAACCGTGGTTGGATGATGTCAGCAAAGGCTGGGGACCAAATACTTTTTATGAATTTGGAGGCGAAAAAGAGAAGTCGGAGGAGTCGTCAGGATCGATTGTTGAGCAAGTCCCGTTTGCCGGTCTGCTCATTTTGCTGCTGCTGGTCGCCCAGTTTAATTCCTTTCGACATGCCTTGATCATCTTGATGACAATTCCAATGGGAGTCATAGGCGTAACCATTGGCTTGATCCTTACGCAATCATCAATGGGCTTTATGGTCTTTTTGGGCATTGTCTCACTTTCGGGGATTGTCATTAACGATGCGATTGTCTTACTGGAAAGGATCAAACACGAAGAAAAGGAAGGCCGGTCCAAATTTGAGGCCGTGATTGAAGCCTCAAAGAGACGGATGAGGCCGATCCTATTAACAACCTATACAACTGTCGGCGGCATGCTTCCTCTATGGTTAGGTGGCGGGCCAATGTTCAAGCCAATGGCGGTCGCCATTATTTTTGGCTTAATTTTCGCAACGTTGTTGACACTTGTATTTGTTCCTGTTTTATACTGTATCTTTTATCAAGTGAAATCGGAGGAATCATGAAACGCTTGTTGTTAGCAATATTTATTCTTGGGATGGCGACGGTCACTGCCCAGGAAGAACTCGCCTATCTTAAGATCGGCGGATTCAACGGAGAGAGCCAGAATGCGGGCCATCGGTCCTGGTTTGAGTTGGCTACATTTGACCAGGGACCATACCGATGGACAAAACAAGGGGGGACACGCAACTATCTTCCTAAAGATTCTGGATCAGAGGGAACAGGGCGTCTCACAGTCACACGAATTGCCCGTAAGCCTTCAACGGAAATGTACGAAGCCGCGACCCGAGGCACTTATTTTGGAACTGTAGAGATCGACGTCCCTATGCGTACAGGAATGGGCGATCGGTATATTCGCTGGACCTTGTCCGATGTTGTCGTCACGGGATTGAATATCGAGCGTGCTCACGGAAAAAAAGGGCTGCCCATTGAGCAGATCACCCTTTCCTATCAGAGGGCAGAGTGGCAGCTTCCTGAAAGTCAAAGTCAGAGAAGGGACTATCGAAGCTCAAGGTCCTGGCATCAACGCAACTAATTGGTTGCCATCCGGGTGATCAGATCGAGGGGTACCTCTTCAAAATAGGGATTTAAGATGGAGACACCCGGATATTGCTTTTCACAGACCTCAGATCCATCGTGTGATCTGAGGTCTGTTTTATTTGACCATTCCTCAAGAAACTTGGAACGGTCGACCAAAAGGTAGACGGGGACATGATAGTGATTTGCCAGGATAGCGAGACTGCGTGTGCCGATCTTATTCACAAAAAACGGTGGAGTGACGCGGTCCGCACCGATCATGATATAGTCGACAGAGGGTATCATTGAAAATGCTGCGGCTTCTGTAACCAAAGATGTCTCAATTCCGACTTTCCCCAATTCACGGCTCAATGTTCTTCCTTCAAATCCTGGCCGGGATTCAGGCACAATCGCTCTTATTTCTTTGCCAAGGTTTTTGAGTTCAAGAATACACTCTTTCACCGTAGAACTGTTGCTGTAGGTCATAATGGAGAATGCTTGGGGAAGGTCTGGAGCAATGGAATGTGCGATGGTAACCGGAGCTCCGATGGCATCGTTGACAAAATCCTGGATTTCTTTTGTCGGATCACTGGACTGCTCAGCCAAACGACAAAGATTGATGATTGGCGCCATGTCCGGTTGCGAATTCCTGATCTTATCAATAACATCCGGGTCCTGTGTCTCCATTAAAATGCGTGCGGCTTTTTGCAGCAGGACTCGAGCGCCAGATTGATTGTCGCTCATGAATTCAGTAAGTTCATCATTCATTCTTTCCTTTTACCACATCCAATGTTAATGTCAGAGAAGACATTATAAGGAGTTGAAAGTATGGCGTTTATCTTTGAGCAGATCAAAACGGGCGGAGACCGCAATTTTGCCTATCTCATCGGAGATGGGTCTACGCAGGAGGCCGTGGTGATCGATCCTTCCTATGATCCTGAAGGTGTTGTCCAAAGAGCTAAAGAGCAAGGGTTGCACGTGGTCGCAATTCTCAACACGCACGGACACGGAGACCATACAAATGGAAATAATACAGCCAAAGAGCTCACCGGGGCCGATATCGCCGTTTACAAGGAGTCTTCTGTCCCGCATGACATCGGTCTGGAAGACGGGCAGGAGTTTCCCGTCGGCAACCTCAAGTTGAAAGTGTTCCATACCCCTGGACACTGTGAAGACCATCTCGTCTTTTACTTGGACAAGTACCATGTGGCGATCACAGGTGATCATTTGTTTGTCGGTAAGATAGGGGGAACGGCAACCGAAGAACAAGCGGAGCAGCAGTACCAGAATCTTCAAAGGCTATTAAATGAGCTTCCACCGCAGACAACGGTCTGGCCAGGTCATGACGTTGGTTGCCGCCCATCATCTACTTTGGAAATAGAAAAAGTTTCCAATCCGTTTTTAATGGTGAAGGATCTTGAGGAGTTCATCGATCTCAAGAAGAATTGGTCAGATTTCAAGCAGAAGAGGGGATTGCTGTAAAAAAGATCAACGCAAAGAATGCGAAGGGATCAAAGTCAATGTTTCTGTTCTTTGTGACTTTGGTACGTCAGGCTAAGTCTGACTTTTCTTATGGGATGGAA
>CAZWOB010000026.1:6562-27224 GCA_964635295.1 uncultured bacterium | reverse complement strand
GGCTTTCCGGTAAAATCAAAAGGGCGGATCTGTTCCTCTTCGAGAAAAGACTCATAGAGGTCGGGTCCAACGCGCAGGACAAGGCGGTCTTTCACCACGCCGCATAGCATATTTCCATACAGCATGAAGCAGATCCCTCCAAACATCTTTTTGGAGGTGGTTCCCTCTTCATGCGCTAGAATGGATTCAATCCGACCGGCAAGTGTCGGATCGTAGGGCATTAGTAACCGTGGGAGGTGCCGCAACCGCAAGCGGAGCGGACATTAGGATTCGTGACTTTAAAACCGGAGTTTTGAAGGGCGTCGATATAATCGATCTCTGCGCCGAGCAGGCGATCGACCAATCCCTTGTTTACATGGATCTCAATTTCTTGTGAAAGGAAGACCTCGTCGTCTTCTTCTGCTTTTTCTGAGTAGTCCAGGACATATTCAAACCCGTTGCAGCCAGCCATTTTTTCCGTAAAACGGATCCCCCACCCCTGTTTTTCTTCCTCTTCGAGGATTTGAAGGTATTTTTTCGCTGCTCGGGGAGTGAGTGTTATGGTATTGCTGTCGGTTTTTTCGAGGAGGACGTTGTTGAGTTTTTTCGTTAGTTTTTCAATATCGGACTGCGACATTCCATGTCCGAGCATCCCCACTTCGAGGGTTTCCCAGGTGGCGGCCTGACATCCCACGCAGTGGAGTCCGGCATTGGTCAGCTCTTGGGCGAGCTTTTGCGCTTTATGGGGGTATTTACTTAGGATTTCCTCAATTGTCATTTGAGGATGGATCATTTCTTGTGTGGTCATTAGAAGGATACCGTTACTTCGCCATGTTTAATTTTGCACTGGCATGCCAGTCTTTCATCTTGCGGATCGTCGCCCAAAAAGTCAATCTCTTCCTGTGTAGGGTCGGAGAGGTTTTCTCCGCCTTCTTCAATTTCAATGACGCACGTTCCACAGACACCTTCTGTGCAGGCGAAGGGAATGCCGGCTTCTTCGCATACTTCCTGAATGGGGGAGCCATCTGGAAGATCTACCTCTTCTCCGGTAGTTTCAAATTTTAATTTTGCCATAAGAAAAATCCTCTATCAATTTAAACTAAATATGATAGAGGATTATAGCGTTAATTTCAATCAATTATTAGGCTGTCGTGGTCTGCGCTGGTGCTCTTGGCTGCGCTTTAAGGGAAAGAGCATAGAATTCCCTATCTACATCTTCAAATTCATTCAATAGAGTTAATTCAGCTGAAATATTCCTATTTGGTCGCATCACTTTTCTATTTTTCTGACATCTAAGCGCTTTCTCTAAAACTCCGGAAACAAGTTCGAACATATGTTGATTAATCATTGTATTGGGACCTTTTGAGTCTACAAAGTTTCTATTCTCGACTGAAAAAGTTAAATCACCGAGATAGTTTCCCATATAATGGATCCCCTGAGGGTGCTTTTCAGCAAATTCCCGTTGAGCCTTTCTAGCTGATTCAACATTTGTATGCTCCGCATTTTGAGCTTGCTGGATCATTTTTTTATCAGGTATCAGTGCCCATGCATTTTTTAGACGAGCGATTGATGCAGCAGTAAAAGCGCTTTGGATTCCCATAACTGTTGTTAGATCGCCTTGTTCAACAGCTTTCGTTTGAACATCAATTAGGAACTCAATCATACGTGCTTGTTCTTCAGTTGAAAGTACACGCCTGCCACCGTCATCATTTTTAGCAGTCAAAATTAATAATTGGTAATATTGACCTAACATATTGAATTGACTGATATGTTCCAATATGTTTGGACTAGTTTCAGCTTTTTTAGACTTTGCCCAACCACACCTCGCAAATTCTGATGGGAGAATGCTTAGGTATTGATTTGATGTGATTGCAGTTATGTCGTGAAGAAAATCTTGCACAAGAGCCTCTCTTTCAGCTTTACGGATTTCACCTGCTGCAACTTTTTCCAGATCCTCTTGAAATGTCATATCTGGGGCTTCAGGTGATGTATCAGGAGCAACGGGAGGCTCAGCTGTCAGCGCTTTATTAATTCTATCATATTCGTCTTCATAGTCATCATTTTCAGCAATCTCATCTTTGATTGACGTAATGACTGCTTTAATTGTTCGGTCTTCTGAAACAATTTGATCAACCTCATTTGGATCCAGTCTATCGCTTGAGATCCATTTGGCGATCATTCCTAAAACAACTCTCTGTTCTATAACAACAGCTTGTCTATCGGCTGCTTCAAGAGCAGGATCTGTAGCTTCAAGTTTCGCTTTGTTCGCGTTGTATCGGTCATTTAGTAACCCGATATATTCTTTTGATGTCATCATCCAGCGGTAATTTTTTTCAAAATTTGATCGGAATGTACGGTTTTTTGTGTCAAATACCAGATTATAAAATTCTTTGCTTTCGATCCAAGCCTCTTTTTTTGGTTCCAATTCAAGTAAATTGCTCAAGATAGGACTGAGTTCTTCGCTGTTATTTGCAACAACGGCTTTACCCCAAGTGGAAAATTCCGTTAGTAGGGAGACGACAGAATTCACTCTCTGAAGATTCTCATCGATGGTTTTTAATTGCCTGTCAAGGGTTTGCATGAGATCTGCTTTAATAACTCCACCTCCATCATTTAATACATCTTGCAAGGCTACTTTTGCAGCTTTGACTTCTTCAAACTTCGCTTGTTGAGAATCTGCGTCAGTTGCTTTCAATTCTTTTAATTTTTCCACCAGCAGGGTTAGACTATCTGATGTATGAATACTCCCCAGGGCTTCTGCTTGTAACAGCAACTCATCTATCTGAAGATCGTCAATGGATTCGGGGATGTTGTCAATATTTATTAATAAATTTTTGGCATTTATCAATTGATTGTGTTTTTCGCTGAACTCTCTTTTATGATGAAGACAGCCTTTTAGCATAACCTCCATCGCCTGCACAGACTTCCCCTTCGTTCCTGTCGACTTTTTCGATTTACCTGGCTTTCCAACACGGTGACCTGCTCTAATGATAGTTGCTCCATCTCTTTTTCTTATTTTCACTTTCCCGTCGATACGTGCAGATTCAGAAGCAATGGTTTCAAGTTGTTCAAGGCCAATCATTGTATGATCAAAGCCATTTTTACTTCTTTCAGATCCGGCTTTTTTGGGTAGGAGACAGTGTGTAAATTCCATTCCTGTTTCTTCGTCTACTCTATCGCCTTCGGTTAATACTCTGGAAGCGACATCCGCGGCTCTGGCATCTGAGGACGCAACGGCCGCTCGTATACGGGCCAGCGTATCAAATCGAGCGCTTAAAAAGTCAGATCTGCTTAGAAACAGAAGTATGCTGTCTTTAATGCTCTGCCATTTTCCCTTCTGTTCTGTTTCTACCGTTTCTGCTGGCTGGAATCGTATTGTCGTTGCAGCATGAATACCGCTTGCTGATGGCGGAGCATCTCGTGAAACAGTGACTGTAACTTCGCTAATTTCAACATCATCAGCTCTACTTGCCGGTTGCTCAGGTGCACCTCCGACGGCCGCTGGTTCATGTGTCACTGTTAATGTAGCGCCATCCTCCAAAGGGTAGGTTTGCGTGTCTGATGCTTGTGGGGGAGGAGGGACATCACTCGAACTTGAGGCTATTGGTTGAGGCTCTCTCTCTCTGGTTAAATCAGAGGGCTCTTGTCCAGTCATTGATATTCCTCTTAATCGTCTGGAGGAAGCTGGTGATTTGGGGAGGTTTCCCATCGCCTCTTGGGCTGTACGTGTAATAGATGCATACTGGGTATCGTACGTCGCTATTTTATAAGTTCTAGGAGTACTTTCTTTCTGGTCCGTGGTAATCCCTTCATATGTGATCGCTGTCTGACTTAAATCTTTGTATACGATATTTTCCTGTTGTCCAACTTGATCCAGCAATTCTGTAATCATCTTGATAATGGCAGGGTTGTCTTTTCCCAAATTGCGGAAATCGTTTCCCTGACCGATTTGAACGACATACTTTTTGCCGTTTGCCAATTGAATGGTTCCATCCGATTCGTTGAAAGTAAATTGATGTCTGGGGGATATCCCTGAATGTTCACCTGTTCTAAAACTCATTTTGCCTCCGTAACTTGCATTAAACCCCTCAGAGGGTGTTTACAAAATCTAAAAAGGAATCTTATCCCACCTTTTTTCGCTGTGTGTAACGCTCACACTTGCAAACTTTCCTAAGTTTGCTTCCTGCTCCGCGTCCGCTACGCTTGCACACATCAAAATAATCCGGCACAATCTTCACTTCCTATATTTTGTAAACACCCTCTCAAATGATACTGATCGCCTTCCAAATGATTAGAGATGTTCACTGCGAACTGTATTCAACCCTTACAAAAATATTATAATTTTTTTTTAAAAAAAAATCAACAAAAAATTAAGATACTGTTAATGTTTGTTAAGAATATGTCTGTATTGCTGATATAATAGACTTTCAGTTGAATGAAAGGGAGGTAATGTTAAAACTTTAGTATATCTAAGCTGAGGATTTGACGAGTTTTTTTCCATAAAGGAGGAAAAAGACGCCTAGCGCAATAAACGGCAGGCTAAGATATTGACCTGTGAGCAGGACGCTCTCATCGATCATCAAACCGTGAGAGACTTTGACAAATTCAACGAGAAAACGGGAACCAAAGACGAGGATCATAAACAGGCCGACCAGAACGCCGGGTTTTAACTGATCTTGCTTCTTTTTCCAAAGTGTATACAGCAACGCAAATGTGAATAGATAGCACATGGCTTCATACAGTTGAGTTGGGTGGCGGGGAAGCCCTCCTTCACCTTCGAGAGGGTGGGCAAACACGACAGCCCAGGGGACTGTGGTCACTGGGCCGACGATTTCCTGGTTCATGAAATTGCCAAGGCGGATCCAAACGGCTGTCATCGCTGTCGGAACGCTTAAGATATCCAGCAAACTGAGGAAGTTGAATTCTGGAAAGTTCTCACGAATGCTCCGTTGATAGAGGAAAAGCGCAATCATGACGCCGATCGTCCCGCCATGACTGGCCAGTCCTCCTTCCCAGATTTTAAAAATCTCAAGGGGATTTTGTTGATACCGCGGCCATTCGTAAAAAAAGACATGGCCAAGGCGCGCTCCGACTACTGTGCCGATCACGACAAACCAGGTCAATCTGTCCGTGAGGAAGATGGAGAGCTCTTTAAGGGTGTTCAATCCCTTTCCAAACAGCTTCTCCAGTTTCTCCCTTCCAAAAGCCAAGTAAGAGCTATTGACCGCCTTGAGAATTTCTGCCTTCGTTTGGTCTGTGGGTTCCTGCTTTATTTTAAGGGTATCCAAATTCTCTCGCGTTTTTTGCGAGAGCTTTTGATAAATGACGAACAGAGGATGCTCTTTCTTTCCGTTCACTTGACGGAGAGACTGTGCGATGAGCGGCCAGCTCGCAATATCCCTTTTTTGAATCTTTTCAGATTGTGCAAGCTTTTGACGGATCATCGGAAGGATGATCAGAAATCCCAGGATAAAGCCGAACGCAAAGCAGACACCATACCAGGCGACCGGATGGTGGACAAATGGCAGCGTAAAGACAAATCTAGGAGGATCCCAATGTAACCAAGCTAAGTGCATAAGCAAAAAAAAAGCTCCAATAAGTAACTTATTGGAGCAGTTATCGGAGTAGAGGGATTCGAACCCCCGACCTACTGCTCCCAAAGCAGCCGCGCTAGCCAAACTGCGCTATACTCCGTGTTAAACGAAGGTCAAATATTATCAACTTGCAGAATTTCCGACAAGAAATTAAATGCGTCAGTATAGATATTGGTCGCTTTTATAGGGGCCTTCGGACGGGATTCCGAGATATTCAGCCTGTTCGTCATCCAGTCTCGTTAAATGCACGCTCAGCTTGTTCAGGTGAAGCCTCGCAACTTTTTCATCCAGAATCTTAGGAAGACGATGAACGCCAATGGGATATTTTCCCTGTTTTGTCCATAACTCGATCTGTGCAAGGACTTGATTACAGAAGGAATTTGACATGACAAATGAAGGGTGTCCGTGCGCGCATCCAAGATTGACCAATCTGCCTTGGGCCAACAGAATGAGAGACTTTCCTCCATCTTTCCAAACATATTGGTCAACTTGCGGCTTGATATTGATTCTTGAAAGGTGGGGGCTTGAATTAAGCCAGGCAACATCGATCTCACAGTCAAAATGCCCGATATTGCAGAGAATGGCGCCATCTTTCATCATTTCCATGTGCTCTTCTCGTATAATGCCTTTGCATCCTGTTGCTGTGATGACAATATCTGCCATCGGCGCTGCCATTTCGACGGTGACAACGGGAAATCCGTTCATCGCTGCCTGATAGGCGCAGATCGGGTCAATTTCTGTCACATAGACCCTGGCTCCCATGCCGGCCATCGATTCGGCGCACCCTTTGCCGACATCTCCATAACCGCAAACCAGGATGATCTTCCCGGCGATCATGGTATCGGTTGCACGTTTGATCCCGTCAAGCACCGATTCCTTGCAGCCGTAGTAATTGTCGAACTTTGACTTCGTAACAGAATCATTGACATTGATCGCAGGCACTCCCAGCGTTCCGCTTTTCATTCGCTTTTCAAGGTTTCTGACCCCGGTGGTCGTTTCCTCGGAGAGGCCGATGATTTTAGGAAGAAGATCGGGGAATTTATCGTGGACAATGTTGGTAAGGTCGCCGCCATCATCGATGATGAGGTTGAGCGTACCGTCCTCGAAAAGGAGCGTCTGTTCAATGCACCAGTAGTAGTCCTCGTCCGACATCCCTTTCCAGGCGAATACAGGAATACCTTTATAAGCCATGGCTGCTGCTGCATGGTCTTGAGTGGAATAGATATTGCAAGAGGACCAGCGAACCTCCGCCCCGAGATGAATGAGGGTTTCGATCAAGACGGCCGTTTCAATCGTCATATGCAGACAGCCAGCAATGCGGGCGCCTGTTAGGGGCTTGCTCTCGCCAAATTCCCTTCTAAGGGCCATTAAACCCGGCATCTCTTTTTCTGCGAGCTGGATTTCCCGTAGGCCCCATTCTGCAAGTCGCAGGCCTTCACCGGTTTGAGGGTCGAGATTGTCTTTAATTTTATACTGTTCCATCACTTTTAAACATTGACGTTCACAGTTTAAAATTCAATATATATTTTTACATTCTATTTTGTTTGTTGTGAATTGTTCAGCGGCAGCTAAAGCTCCGGCAAAAAAAGGGTGGGGGTTAGATCATCATGAATGAAATAGAAAGAGCTATTTGTGGAGGATTTTCGAAATGCCTGTGTGGAATCCGACAACTTCTTTATCGTTGCTGTCCAAGTTTCCTTGAACCGATTTGACGCTCGACATGACAGTTGAATGATCGCGATTGAAGAGATCACCCAATTTAGTGAAGGGGATTTTAAGCTTGTTGCGGCAAAAATACATTGCCAGCTGGCGGGGGACCACAAATTCCCGCTTTTGATTTTTGGAAAGGATGTCCTGCTTTGTGATGCCGAAATACTCGGCAACGATCTGTATGATCTTATCCGGATTCAGGGCTGACTGTTCCTCCCGTTCGATTAAATCCTTGAGCAGATGTTTTGTTAGTTGAAGCGTAATCGGAGCCGATGACTTATTCTGCTCCCGCAATCGCAAATGATGACGCATTAAAAGCGACTCTAAAGCATGTGTGATTGAATTGGTGGTGCTCGAGAACGTGCCGATCAGGAAATCTTCTACTTTCGGATGAAGCTGTGTATCGAATACCTTTGCTTTACTCTGAACAACTTTTCGTACATCTTCCTTTGGAAGGGGATTTAGCGGCAGTACAATACCCCATTCAAAGCGGCTGACAAGGCGGGGCTCGATATGCTGCAGCTCCTGAGGAGAGCAGTTGGCAGTGAGTATAATTTGTTTCCCTGCAAGGTGAAGAGCATTAAATGTATGGAAGAGCTCTTCTTGCGTGGCGCCTTTTTTTGAGAATAAATGGACGTCATCGATCAACAGCACATCAACGCTGCGGTAAGATTGCCTGAACAGGCTCATTTCTCCGGCACGTATCGCAGAGACAACATGTTCAGTAAATGTTTCCGAACGCACATATAGTGCTTTTTGTTGATTGGAATTGATGGCGTGTGCCGTCGCCATTAAGAGGTGCGTTTTTCCTGTTCCTTTTCCTCCAAAAAGGAAGATGGGATTAAATGAGGCCAGCTCATGCGGCTTCGAAATCACTTGAGAAGAGACAGGGTCGTAGTTGGTTGTCTTAAAGAGAAGCTTATGGGCGAGCAGGTTCGATTCAGACGGAACGAAGTGGTCAAAAGTGAATAAGGGGTCGAGTTCGTCAAAAGAAAGTGAAAAAGCCGGTGGTTGATTTTTTCCCTTTTTTGCATTTTTCGGTTTGCCCAGCCCTTTGACCGATAAATGGACTTTGATCGGTTTGTTGTTATTGTTGACTAGGTGGCGTTGGGATTTCTTCCGTATATGCTCCTCAAACCACATCACTTGAAAAGCGTCATTTGCCTCCAAATACAGGTTGCAGGCATCGAAATCGGTGACCTTTAATGTGTACAGCCATTTGTTTGCTGTCTCAGGTCCGATCTCTTTTTCCACTTCTTTGAGGAAAAGCTCCCAAGCTTGCATGGTTCCAACTTTTCGATAAAAATAATTCGACTATTCATTTTTAAAATTATTAATTTAAAAACGCAACATTTTAATTGTCAGATTATTTTCTCTTATTTTTACGTTTGCCTTTGGTTGATGGAACTGTCTGAACTTCTAGGGGCTGCATCTTAAATCGACGCTGAGTCCACCATTGCTGCAATATCCCAAGCAACATGGAAGAAAGCCAGTAGATGTTCAAGCCTGAGGGGAAGTGATAGAACATGACAGCGAATACAAGTGTCATCACAGTTCCCATCGTACGTTGCTGACGCTGCTGCTCAGTCATCATATTAGGGTCTTTGGGAGCAGTAGACATCACCCGTTGCTGTACGAACATGACTGCTCCAAGAAGGATTGGCAGAAGGTGGAACTGGTTACCGATAAAAAAGATCGGAGTTTCCCAACTAAATAAGACGTCAGGTGCGGCAAGGTTGTTAATCCATCCTGGTATGAATGTTGCACCGCGCAGTTCGAATGTTGACTTAAGAAGATCGAACATCCCAATAAGGAATGGCAGCTGGATCAACATCGGGAAACAGCCTGAGACAGGGTTAACACCGCGCGACATGTAAAGGTTGGTCACCTCTAGCTGTGCCTTTTTAGGATCTTTCTTGTACTTTTCCTGAATCGCCTGAACTTCAGGCTGGAGCTGCTGCATTTTCAGCATCGATTTTGTTGACCAGGCATTGAGCGGGTAGAGCATAATTCTCAGTGCGACAGTCAGCAAAATAATCGAGATGCCCCAGGAACCTGTTAGATGGTGGAAAAATTTCATCAGGACAAATAGAAATTTTGAGAACGGTGCTGAGATGAAAGAGAACCACCCGTGGAAAGTTTGGGAACCTTTATAATCAGGGTTGTAGCCGGTTGCGGGATCGGTATAGATCTTATCGACTGTTGTCAAGGTCTTATCACCGAAAGGGCCCGCGAAAATGCGGAAATTCATGGTGCCTCCTTTGGAGTTCAAAGGAAGCATCATCAGGTAGCCGGGAAGTTTAGATGCTTGAAAGCGTTCATGCTCTTCACCGACGAGCACAAGGCGGGATGGCATCTCTTCTCCGTCGATATGCTGAACGCGCAGTCCATCGTCAATGGATGACAAGGGATCAAGAATGATTCCGAAGAATCCGTTGGAATTGCAGATCCAGTCGGGGGCGACGGTGCTCATAGTGAGGGAGTCTTTAGGCTTGTCAAGGTTGTTGACCTCAACTTTCCCCTGCCGCGTGATGCGATATTTCAGCGCAGGCGCTGGCGCATTGGAAATCCATTCGACATCAGGCACACCCGAAGTGAGCCAAAGTCCTCTTGCATCTCCTTCGACATTGATAGACAAGTTGACAATGTAAGGGGGATTTTTTTCTGTGTCGAACGCATATGTTTTCGTGATTTTTCGGTTGCTCTGCTGCGCTTCAAAAATAATTTTTGATCTATCGAAATAGGTAACCCTGTAGTTAAGTTCAGCAATTTCAGGGTATTTTGATACGATGTTCATCGCGTAATTTTCGGGAAGGACCTGGATCGAAGGTTTTGGACCTTTTTGCAGCAGGTCTCTTCTTAACAGAGGGTAGTAACCGCCAAGCTTGCCCTTGCTGTTCTCAACGTAAGGGCCCATTGGTGAATCGCCGGGGGAAAAATAAGAGTTCAGCGGAAAGCGGGCGTCATAGGGATGATCCTTCTGGATCTCTTTGTCAAACTCGATCTCTTTGACAACGCTTTTTTGATTGTCTTCCGTCTCGAATGGGAGGTTGATCTCGACCAACGCGCCCCCTTTGCTGGAAAAGACCAATTGCAGATAATCATTTTCAAGAACGTAGAAGCCTTCTTTGACGTCTTGCTGCAGTTCAGGCACCATCTGCCTCTTCGTCTCAGTCGCTAACCCGTCAAATTGTTCCAGTTGCATGAATGCGTTGTTCTTGGAGAGGTAAAGGCCGACGGGAAGGTAATCGCCTCCGCTTTTCATTAATACAATTGCAGTGCGGGGAAGCTTGATCTCTTTTGCCTCTTCTTCGATATCCTTTTTCAGCGACTGGAGCTCGGTAGCCGGTATTGAAAAAGAACCGTCTATGTAACTTCCCAACAGGACCTGGTCAGGGTCAAAAGAGACGAGTTGAAGGTCGTACGAACCAAAATAGGGAAGGTCAGCAGTTCTCACGAGCGATTGCTTGTTTTTTCCGTAAACGACAGGGCCTTCCAGTTTATCAAAAAGGAGCTGGTAGTTCGATCCTTCAACATACACCATTTCAGGCAAATCTTGATTCCACTGTGTTGTAATCACGACATCATTGACTAAGACACCTTTAGTCAGCGGTGTGCCCTCTTTGTCTGAAAGGGAAACGACGGGGAGATCCTGGAAAGCGGATGTCTTATTCGAAATTTCCTCTTGCAGTTCTGTGATTTTTTGCTGCTTCTTGACTTTTTCCTGGGCGTGCCACTCTTTGTACTGTCCTTGATTGCGCTGTTCGAAGAACATATTGACAGCTAGAAGAGTTAAGGATAGGGATAAAACAAAAAAGATCGTACGTTTGTCCATGAGCTCACAACTGAATTAAATAAAAGGAAAATCTTAGCATAGGAAATCCGTTAAAAGAAAGGGATATTTTCCATTGAAACATTGTTTCCGATGATGATATGGTTTCGTTCCGAGGTGAGACACTATGATTGAAACGTTACGAATTCTAGGCGATTACGAAATAGTCAAGCAAATTGGCCAGGGGGCCCTGGGCAGTGTGTATTTAGCAGAACATCGGTTTATGAAAAAGCCGTTTGCGTTAAAGGTTTTTCCCGAGGATCTATGCTCGGACAGAGGATTTATCCAACGCTTTGAGGATGAGGTCTCTCAAATATCGACCCTCAACCATCCCCATATCGTAAAAATTCATAACGTATCCTATGACCAGGGAGTTTATTTCCTGGTCTCCGACTGCATCGTCGATTCTCACGGAGAGAACACCAATTTATACCATTTTCTTCAGGGGCAAAACCAGCCGTTAAAAGAAGAGGAGATACTTCGCCTGCTGCGTCAAATCGCTTCCGCTTTGGACTATGCCCATCAAGTCAAGGGGAATGGAGCCGGGATCGCTCATCGAGGAATCAAACTTAACAACATTTTGGTAGGACGCGGAGATTCAGGGATTAATTTGTATCTTTCAGATTTTGGACTGTCCAAAGTGATGGGATCCGGGACTTTTCTCACACGGACCTACCGCTCTATTGCCGAGACGCTTGGAATTTCCCTTAATCAGGGGACAATTGAAATGGAGAAAGCGGTTCCTCTGCATCAATCATTTGTTCAAGGATATGCCTTTTTAGCTCCTGAGCAGAAGGACGCAACACTTAAGGCCGACCGGGACAGCCTCGCAGATAGCTACGCTTTCGGTGTACTTGCCTATTACCTGCTTACCCACGAACTGCCCGAGGGGTATTTCGACCTTCCCTCAGTTCGTAATAAAAATTTGACGTACAACTGGGACGGCTTGATCAAGTCCTGCCTGCAAAAGATGCCGGAAAACCGTCCAGCACTTCTGGTCTCTGCCCTCGAAGCTCTGAATGAGAAGGAAAAAGCGCCTCCTCAATTAGTGAAAGAGGTGGTGATGGAAGAAGTTAAAGAGGCTCCCGTTCCAAAAATGGAAAAAGTCCAGGTTGTCGAGGGGAGTTTAAAGCCAGTCCTTCATCATGCTACTTTGGAGCGTCCTGTCCACGACCCCGATCCGGCCTCTGTTTTTCAGGTAGACCCCACTGTCAAACAGTATACTCCCGAGCGAAATGAAAATATTGAAATCGAGCCGATCCATACAGAAATGCTGGTGATCGAAGGGGGGATCTTCACCCGAGGCAGCAATCAGGGCAACCGGGATGAAATGCCCAAACACGAGGTGACAATTGATAGTTTCGCTATCGACATTCACCCGGTGACAAATGAACAGTATGTCCGATTCCTGGAGGTGATGGAAGGGGTTAAAGACAGCAATCACAATGATCTGCTCAACTTGAAAGAATCCCGCATCCATCGAAGCAGGGGAAAGTTCAGTATTGAATCCGGGTACATCAAGCACCCTGTCGTGGGAGTCACATGGTATGGCGCTGTTGCTTATGCAAAGTGGCTGGGAAAGCGCCTTCCAACAGAAGCCGAATGGGAAGCGGCCGGTCAGTGCCATAAAGACAATGCAGAGTATCCTACAGGAAATGATATTGAAAAGACACAGGCAAATTTCTTTAGCTCGGACACAACGGCTGTCATGAGTTATCCTTCAAACGATAACGGGCTATACGATATGGCCGGAAATGTCTATGAATGGTGCCAAGACTGGTATGGATACAATTATTATGAGATTTCTGTACAAGAGCCTGTCAATCCTCCAGGACCACTTCAGGGGGTCTATCGCGTACTTCGCGGTGGATGTTGGAAAGGATTGAAGGAAGATTTAAGAAGCGCGAAAAGGCATCGCAATAATCCGGGAACCGGTAATAGTACCTATGGCTTTCGATGCGCCGCGGATGTGCAATAGTCATGGCTTCAGTTCTTTTTGTTTGCTTAGGAAATATTTGTCGGTCCCCTTGTGCAGAAGGGGTGATGAAACATTATTCAACCGGCAGTAAATTAGATGTCCACGTGGAAAGCTGCGGTCTGGGAGATTGGCATCAAGGACAGCTTCCTGATGAAAGAATGCGAAAAACAGCTCAGGCTAGAGGGATCGTTCTGACCAGTCGGGCGCAAGCGTTCCAGCGCGAATTTTTCGACAAATTTGACTGGATTTTGGCAGCGGATCAAAGTGTCTTCGACGAGCTCCATAAATGGGCGTCCACCCCTGAACACAAGGCAAAAATCCATCTGATGACCAAGTTCAGCACTTATCACTCGGGGAGGGATATTTCCGATCCTTTTTATCATGGTTTGCCTGAATTTGAAGAGGCAATGGATATGATCGAAGACGCCTGCAGGGGCCTTCTTGAACATTTGGAAAAAACTTCCTGATCCCACTCAGACATCGATTTTTCATTAAAAAATCATGCTGTTTTCTCTTCCACGTTTACCACGGATTATGGTATAATGATTTTTCATTATATAGGATGTCGTGCATGACAAATGAGCATTTGAAAAGGACTTATCGGGGACGCTATGAAACAGCGTTGACATCCCGTGATTTAGGTTCTGTTTTGAATAAAGTGCTTACGACAATCAATGCCGCGCAGAAAGAACGCCCGGACTTGATCCTTGCGTTTTGGCCTCAAGTCGTCGGTCCGGCAATCGCCCCGTTGACGCGAGCGGTCTCCTTTCGCGAGGGAATACTCACAGTAAAAGTTAAAAACTCGACCCTCCATCATTTATTGTCCCGTGAAGAGAAGGCAAAAATACTGACCGCGTTGAGACACAAATTTCCCAATGTAACCCTTTCCGATATCGTGTTCAAGATCGGATAAACGAGAACAGGTTGTTTCATGACCAATCAAACTTTAGAGACAAAGGAATCAGAACCCATGAGTAAGGAGTACGACGCAAGTTCGATCACCGTATTAGAAGGCTTGCAGGCTGTCCGGGAAAGACCGGGAATGTATGTGGGGGACACAGCTAGCGCGGGTTTGCACCAGCTCGTTTATGAGGTAGTTGATAACTCCATAGATGAAGCGATGGCTGGTCACTGTTCAGAAATTTACGTGATCATCAATGCCGATGGATCGATTACTTTAGAGGATAATGGGCGAGGAATTCCTATTCAGAAACATGAGAAGGAGTCAAGGAAGCAGGGAAGAGATGTTTCAGCATTGGAAGTTGTAATGACAACTCTGCATGCCGGCGGTAAATTCGATAAAGACACTTATAAGGTTTCCGGTGGTCTTCATGGCGTCGGCGTCTCCTGCGTTTGCGCCCTTTCCTCGAGATTGATCGTCAATGTCTATAAAGACGGCAATGCCTGGGAGATGGAATTCTCTCAGGGAAAAGTGATGAAACAGATTACAGACTTAGGGGAAACAGCAAAGAAAGGGACAAGGATCACTTTCTGGCCGGATGAGACAGTGATGTCAGTGACAGAATTCGATTATGACATCCTCGCCAAAAGGTTGCGAGAGCTGGCATTCCTAAACCGTGGAATCAGTATTTTCTTCCAGGATGAAAGGGATGCCGACAAAGATGATGTCAACTTTAGGTATGATGGGGGGTTGAAATCATTTGTCAGCTATCTGAATGAAAATAAAAATGCGATATTCCCCGAACCTATCTATTTCCATGGAACACGAGAAGGCGATGACGGGCCAATTGAGATCGAAGTGGCCATGCAATGGAATGATGGTTACAACGAAACGATTTTTTCCTTTGTCAACAACATCAGTACGACACATGGCGGAACCCATCTGACGGGATTTTCTACAGCACTGACCAGAGTGCTGAACACTTATATCAAAACGCACAATTTGTTAAGAACAGATAAGCTGGGGATCACCGGCGAGGATATGCGTGAGGGGCTCACAGCCGTTATTTCTACAAAAGTTGCGAACCCGCAATTTGAGGGTCAGACAAAACAACGCCTTGGAAATAGCGATGTCGGCTCAGTCGTGCAACAGATCACCGGCGAAGAATTGGGAATTTATCTCGATGAACACCCATCGATTGCCAAGACGATTGCCGACAAGGCCATCCTTGCTGCAAAAGCTCGAGAAGCCGCCAGGAAAGCTCGGGAACTGACTTTAAGAAAATCGGCATTGGACAGCGCTCGTCTACCTGGAAAATTAACCGACTGTCAGGAAAGGAACCCGGAACTGTGCGAGCTCTATATTGTCGAGGGAGATTCTGCTGGAGGGTCAGCAAAGTCTGGCCGTGACCGCAGATTTCAGGCGATATTGCCGATTCGAGGTAAAATCCTGAATGTCGAAAAGGCAAGATTGGAAAAGGTGCTGCAAAATACTGAGGTGGGAACAATGATCTCTGCCTTAGGCTGCGGAATCGGCACAGAGGGTTTTGATCTCAGCAAACTGCGCTATCATAAGATCATTATCATGACCGACGCCGACGTCGACGGATCCCACATCAGGACGCTGCTTCTGACTTTCTTCTATCGGCATATGCCCGCTCTCGTTGAAAACAACCATATTTACATCGCTCAGCCCCCCTTGTATTTGGTTTCCCGCAAGAAAAGCAAACAGTACATTCATTCCGAAAAAGAGATGGATGAATACTTGTTAAAGCTTGGTCTATCCGATATCGACCTTAAGAAATCAGGAGAGGATCAACCGATGGGTGAGGAATCTGTAGAGTCCTTATTGACTGCTGTCGTGGACTTGGAGTCTTTCATTACCCGTATCGAGAAGAAAGGAATGAGCTTTCGCGAATTCCTCGAAGCAAAAAATGAGCAGGGGCAGTATCCACGCTATCAGATAGAGACTGTGGACGGATTCCGCTTTGCCTATTCTTACGATGAGTTCGAGGCATTGAAAATCGCTGATGAAGAAGCGCAAAAACAACAGCATGAAGAAAAGCTCGAGTCAATGCCTGAATCAGAAGTCACTGATGATATGCGCGTATTCAAAGCCAAACGGCTCCACTTTATCGAGCTTTATGAGCCGGAAAATCTGGAAAAGCTGCTCAATCGGATCAAACCGTATGGTTACACATTAGAAAACTATCTGTTGGTCAACGGGCCTCTTTTAACGGTTCACAGCGAAGGAGGGGATGAAGTCGTTTGTCATACGCTGAAGGAAGTGATCGATTTTGTCAGAGTCAATGGTCGAAAAGGGATAGAAATCCAACGCTATAAGGGTTTGGGTGAAATGAATGCCGATCAGCTATGGGAAACAACAATGGATCCCCAAAAACGCACGTTGATCAAAGTGACTCTGCCGGATGCAGTTGCCGCAGACCATATGTTTACCATGTTGATGGGGGATGAAGTGCCGCCAAGACGGGCTTTTATCGAGCAGCACGCATTATCAGTCAAAGACCTGGACATCTAAGAGGAATTAAAACATGAGCTATACGGAAAACGAATTAATTATCCCTCGCAATGTCGAAGATGAAATGAAGGACAGTTACCTTCGTTATTCGATGTCTGTGATTATCTCGCGGGCGCTTCCCGATGCGCGCGATGGACTGAAACCTTCGCAGCGACGGATTTTATACGCGATGCGCCTGTTGAATTTGAGCCCGGGAGGCAAACATCGTAAATGCGCGAAAATTTCCGGTGATACCTCGGGTGATTTCCACCCTCATGGTGAGCAGGTGATCTATCCGACACTTGTCAGGATGGCCCAGCCTTGGGTGATGCGTTACCGATTGGTGGACGGTCAAGGGAACTTCGGATCTGTCGATGGTGACCCGCCGGCCGCCATGCGTTATACCGAAGCCCGGCTGACCCACGCTTCCATCCAGCTCATGGACGATCTCGACAAAAATACTGTCGATATGGTTCCAAACTATGACGAAACCCGAAGCGAGCCCACGGTTTTTCCTGCTAAATTTCCCAATTTGCTTTGCAATGGGTCTTCAGGTATTGCCGTCGGGATGGCGACGAACATCCCCCCTCACAATCTCAATGAGCTGATCGAGGCGACCAAGCTTGTGCTGGACAATCCGGAAACTTCCATACACGAAATCATGCAAGTGATGCCCGCACCCGATTTCCCCACAGGAGGGGTGATCTGCGGTTATCGCGGGGTGAAAGAAGCGTACCATACCGGCAGAGGCAAGGTTATTCTTCGCGGCGTCATTCATATCGAAGAGAAAGGGGACAGGGAAACGCTGGTGATCGACCAGATCCCATACAACGTCAACAAATCCCGTCTGATCGAACAGGTCGCCGATCTGACGACCAATAAGTCGATTACAGGAATTTCCGATCTGCGAGATGAATCCGACAAAAGCGGAATGCGGATCGTGATCGAACTGAAGAGAGGGGAAATTCCTGACGTCATTATTAACCAGCTCTACAAGTTCACAGACCTCCAGGTCACCTTTGGCTGCAATATGCTTGCTCTGGACAAGGGACTTCCGCGAACGATGAACATCAAACAGCTGATCGGCTCCTGGGTTGATCACAGAATCGATGTCGTTCGTCGACGTACGCGTTATGAACTTCAAAAGGCTGAGGCGCGCCTCCATATTCTCGAAGGGTATTTGAAGGCGATCGACAATCTTGATGAAGTTGTGAAAATCATCCGTGCGAGCGATAACAGGGAAGAGGCGAAGGTTGCCTTGATCGAACGTTTCGAATTCACTGTCAAACAAGCCAATGCCGTCCTCGACCTTAAACTTTACCAGTTAACAGGTTTGGAAAGGGACAAGATCCAATCCGAATACGACGAGCTCTTGAAAAAGATCGAATATTTAAGGGCAGTTCTGGCAAGCGAGCAAATGGTGCGCGATATCATTAAAGAAGAACTGGACGAGATTCAACTCAAACATAAATCTGAACGTCAGACCCATATTGTTGAAGCGGAAGGGGATATGGATATTGAAGACCTGATCGCCAATGAACCGGCGATTATCACCATTTCCCAGGACGATTATATCAAGCGGATGCCGATGGACACTTTCCGTGAACAGCGTCGGGGCGGTACCGGGGTCGTCGGTTTCAACCAGAGAAAGGAAGAGGATGTCCTCAAGGGACTGTATGTCGCAAATACTCATGACCACCTCCTTATCTTTACAAACCTCGGACGTTGCTACTGGCTGAAAGTGTGGCAGATTCCCGAGGCAAGCCGCCGTTCGAAAGGAAAGCCGTTAATCAACCTGCTTTCTGATATCAGATCTGAGGAGTCAATTGCGACCGTGCTCCAGACATCAAGTTTTGAAGGGGAGCAATTTGTCCTGATGGCTACGCGCAACGGAATTGTCAAGAAGACTCCATTGAACGCATTCAGCAACCCAAGAAGAAACGGTATTTGGGCAATTGACATTGTTGAAGGAGACGAACTCGAAGGTGCGCGCCTGGTGGAAGGCGAACAGCAAGTGATGCTTTTTACACGCAATGGCATGGCTGTGCGGTTCGATCATACCAAAGTAAGGGCGATGGGTCGAATGGCACGCGGCGTAAAAGGAGTGACCATGAAGGGTAGCGATGACCGCGTCGTCGGCTGCGAAGTGGTCTCTGGTGAAGAATCCGTCCTGATCGTTTGCGAGAACGGATTCGGGAAACGGTCGCCTGTCACCGATTTCAGACAGACCAACCGGGGCGGAGTAGGCGTTCGTTCGATCATCACCAGTCAGCGTAATGGAAAAGTTGTCGGAGCTGTCTGTGTCACAGATGATGACGGCCTTTTGATGATGTCTTCCCTAGGACAAACGGTGAGGATCAGTATGAAGGACCTTCGCGTCATGGGTAGGAATACACAAGGAGTAAAGCTTGCCAACTTGCGTGAGGACGATATCCTGGTTGCTATCCAAAAGGTTGAAGCTGATGAAGATGAAGTGGAATCTGACGAAAATGAGAAAGTAGAAGAAGAGACATGTTCATCACAGTAGAAGGAGGCGAGGGCTCCGGCAAGACAACATTGATCGCGAACCTCGCCAACCATCTTAAGGCTGAAGGAAAAAAGGTGCTGGTCACCAGAGAACCTGGAGGAACAGGATTCGGAGAGTCTATTCGCGATGTTTTGCTAGATCCTGACTTACCCTTTGCCTTTGGCCCTCGGGCTGAAATGCTCCTTTTTTTAGCGGCGCGTGTCCAGCATATGGAAGAGGTGATCCAGCCGGCGCTTGATGAAGGATATATCGTGATCTGCGATCGGTTCAACGATTCGACAATTGCCTATCAGGGGGGTGGACGTCAGCTCGGCATTGATCAGGTCGAACGCCTATGCGAGGAAGCTTGCCTGGGATTTCATCCTGACCACACATTTTTTTTGGATATCTCGCCCGAAAAAGCTTTTAAAAGGCTGGAAAGATCGAAAGACCGCCTTGAAAAAGAGTCCTTAGAATTTCATTCACGCGTAAAAGATGCTTTTCACGTCTTGAAAAACAAGCATCCAGAAAGGATTCATGTGATCAATGCTGACCAGTCTCCGGAAAATGTCTTAAATGATGTCATAAAAATTCTCAAATGAATGAATTCGATGCAATCCCAGGTTTTGATGCGACGAAAGATAAGCTTGTAAAGCTTATCCAGTCAGACCGAATCCCGCATGCGCTTTTATTTTCGGGCTCTGAAGATACTCCAAAGAAAGAGATCGTTCTCAGTTTTGCGCGTATGATAATAGGCACCGACAAAAAAGAACATCCTGATATTCGCACTTATGTTCCAGAGGGAAAAGTGGGACTTCACTCGATTTCGGCGATGAGAAGGCTGACCGAAGACGTTTATCTTTCGCCGTTCGAAGCGCAAAAAAAAGTGTTCATTCTTTATGAGGCTGAGAGAATGCTGCCAACGAGCGCAAATGCCTTGCTTAAGACATTCGAAGAGCCGGCACAAGACTCTGTCATTATTCTTGTAACCTCACATCCTTCACAGATCATATCCACAGTTTTGTCCAGGTGTCAGAAAATTTCGATCGATGAAGAGCACCGCAATGCTCACAAATCCTGTCCTCTCAAACAGCTGGTGCTGGATTCCGTTGCAAATGGTTCGCTCTACTCCTATTCGCATATTCTGGACCTTTCGAATCAACTCGCAACGCAGATAGAAGAAGAGAGCAAGGAGATGGAGTCAGCGCTTAAAAATGACCTGATAGATCAACGCTCCGATATGCTGACCTCCGCACAAAAAGAGTCATTGTTAAAGGAAGTCCAGGGCACAGTGTCTCTGCGTAAAAAATCGCGGGTGAAGGAATTGTTGCTGGCTTTGCAGATGTGGTATCGAGATCTGCATTTGCTTAAAGTAAAAGGCAATCATGATCTTTTGTTCAATCCTGATAAAATTACAGAATTGTCCAAATCGGTTGCGAACAAAGATCCTCTCCCCCTGGACATGGTGGAGCTGGCCGTTAAGGAAACGTTGATTTCGCTTGACCGGTCAACATCTCCGAAAATATGTTTTGAGAACTTCTTTTTACGGTTGATTTAGAACTCAAGTGAGAATAATCTTGCGGTTATGAACGCATCGTTTCTTCGTCAAGGGTCAATCATTTCGACAACTGTCGGTCATGCAGCC
>CAZWOB010000026.1:0-6462 GCA_964635295.1 uncultured bacterium | reverse complement strand
GCCGTAGCCGGCACTGTTGAATCCGGTCGTGAAGACGAGCTCATCCAAAATCCCAAACTTCGTTTAGAGCACAACCTGGTCATAGAAGGTATTTATGAGTCACTTGCTCCTTTTGGAGTTGTTAAAGTAGGGGAAACGGAAATTTTACGTTTGTCTCATTTCAGCCATACAAAAACGCCAATCTCCGTTCAACTGAACAGTACAGATTGTATCGAATCGCTTGTCCGTTCTTTACATCCCACGCCAGCCCTTGGAGCTTTTCCAAAGCAAAATGGGGGTAAATGGCTTTCAAACTATGCCAAACGGGTGCCAAGAGGTCGATATGGCTCTCCAGTAGGTGTCAAAATCGGGGATGCTTTCTATTGTTATGTAGCGATACGAAATATTCAGTGGAATAATGGAACTATTCGCATTGGTGTCGGCGGCGGTCTTGTTGAAGGATCTGAAAAAAAAGATGAGCAAAGGGAATTAGCTTTGAAGTTTGAAGCCACAAGAGCAATGTTGAATATATGAGATAACAAATGTCTTTGAATAGAATTTTAGCCAACAGTCTGATCAATGAATTAAAGCGGTATGGTGTAAGGGACATCATCGTTTGTCCGGGCGGACGAAATATCCCATTGGTCTTTCAAATTGAGGAACAAGAACATTGGCAAACCTACTATTGGTATGAAGAGCGCTCTGCAGGATTTTTTGCGTTGGGAAGGAGTCGAGTTTCAGGTTGTCCCACAGCAGTTGTGACAACGTCAGGCACAGCTGCAGCAGAACTTCTTCCATCAGTGATGGAGGCCTATTATTCCGGGGTGCCGCTGATCATGATCACAGCTGACAGGCCAAGAGTCATGAGAGGGACCGGAGCTCCTCAAACGGCAGACCAGACAGGGCTATTTCATAAACATGTCGCTTTTGAGATCGACATAGAAAAAGAGGAATCCCCTTCATTAAAGGGGTGGAAGATGAACGGACCGGCACACGTGAACATCAGTTTCGAGGAACCTTTGCTATGAAATCCATCGCCGGTTTTTTCACTCAGGTCAAAAGGCCATTGATCATTGTCAGCACAATTCCTCATTCGGCAAAAGAGCCAGTTGTCGATTTTTTGACAACTCTCAATGCACCCGTCTACCTTGAAGGTGTTTCAGGATTACGGGAACATCCCCTTCTGCAGTGCATGCGGATCACTCACCTCAAAAATATTTGGGATTTATCGGTCGATGGAATTTTCCGGATTGGCGGAGTTCCGACCCACCGCATATGGAGGGATTTGGAAAAGAAGGAAGGGGAGTTGGCATTATGTTCATTCAGTCACCTGCCCTGGCCAGGTTTAAGTTGGGGCGCGGTGATTCAGGATGATTATGAAAAACTATTCGAAGAGTCCGTCCATTACCCTGAGCTATGGTATCGTGAACCTCCCGAATTAAAAGAGATGACGATTGAGCTATTTGAACGTTTTCCGAAATCTGAGCCCGCTTTGATGAGAAGAATCTCATCGTCAATTCCAGACATGAGTCTTGTGTATCTGGGAAACAGCATGCCGATACGTGAGTGGGACCTGGCTGCTGTAGATGAAAACAAAGATCTCGATATTTACGCATCAAGAGGAATGAACGGCATTGACGGCCAATTGTCGACTTTTTTAGGAATGGCGCACCCTTCCAATCCATCGAATTGGTGTATTCTTGGAGACCTGACTGCTTTATATGATTTAGCGGCGCCCTGGATATTGCAACAGGTAGAACCGATGCAGATATCGATTGTCGTGATCAATAACGGTGGGGGGATGATATTTTCCCGGATGAGCGATCGTACCTGCTTGCAAAACAATCACGGGATCGGTTTTGAGCACTTCGCTAAGATGTGGAATATCGACTATTATCGTGATGAGGGCCTTGAATTGAACCATGACGGCGTGCGCTTGATTGAAGCTGTTCCCTGTAACAGGCAGACGGCAGACTTTTGGGAGCACTATTCCAGAATTGACCAACTTATTAAGATATAAAGCATTAATAATAGGATGTCTAATGCATTTTGTCGCTCCAAGTGCGAATAATTTTTAAATGCATGAGTAAATTGGTAAACAAATCTTTCTAGTGCTATGGTGGGAAGTATGAGGAACTGGTTACTAGGAATTATCGACCGTTTGTTAGTTGTCACTGGAGCCTTGCTGTTTTCGCAAGCGCCTCAGTTTCTCTCCCAGTATACCCATCGTCTTGCAGGACATGCGGAAGAATTGAAGCTACATATTCGAGCAATTCAACAGGCTGCCATCAAAAGTGGTCTGGAGCTCCCTGAATATTTAATGAAATTCACGAGCCATCAGGATCCGGATATCAGCATGCATGGCCAGATGATGCAGGGGATGCTTGATCGCTATGCAGAGCTGAGCCAAGGGCTCGCCGCATTGCAGGATTCCACGCCTTTCAATCGACCATTTGCCTTTATCCAACATCTCAACTGGGACATCGTCAAAGCAACGGTCCATAGCTTTCAGCCCGGCTTGCTGCTAACGATGGAAGGTGCCGTCTATGCTGTTGTTGGAATGGGGTTAGGTTATGCCGCCTTCCGCATGATCTGCGGTGTTTTTTCTCTATTTGGAAAAAAAATCTATTCATGAAAAAGGGAACGATTCGCTAGACTCCTCTTCTTTGAAATTACAGTGTAAGGAGAGATAAATGACAACAGCGACAGCAGCACAGTGGGAATCGGTTAAATCATATCAGGATATTCTCTTTGAAAAAACACCGGACGGAATCGCGAAAATAACGATCAACCGCCCGGATGTCCGCAACGCTTTCCGCCCGGAAACCGTGTTGGAAATGCAGGATGCATTCCAACATTGCAGAAATGACGAGTCCATCGGATGCGTGGTGCTCACTGGACAAGGCGAGATGGCCTTTTGTTCCGGAGGAGACCAACGCGTGCGAGGTGACGAAGGTTACGTTGGCGGTGACGGAGTTCCCCGTTTAAATGTTTTAGACCTTCAAAAGCAGATCAGGCAACTTCCAAAGCCTGTTGTCGCAATGGTCGCAGGATATGCGATCGGTGGCGGCCACGTGCTGCATCTTGTCTGCGACCTGACAATATCAGCAGATAATGCGATCTATGGTCAAGTGGGACCAAAAGTGGGATCGTTCGATGGAGGGCTTGGAAGCAGTTATCTGGCGCGTATCGTCGGCCAGAAAAAAGCGCGTGAAATCTGGTTTCTGTGCCGTCAATACAATGCGCAGAAAGCGTTAGAGATGGGATTGGTGAATACTGTTGTCCCTCTGGCTGAGCTGGAAGAAGAGACTATCAGGTGGTGCCGCGAGATGCTGGGACATTCTCCATTGGCGCTCCGCTGTTTGAAAACAGCAATGAATGCAGACTGCGACGGCCAGATCGGTCTATTGGACCTGGCAGGAAACGCGACACTTCTCTATTACATGAGTGAAGAAGCTCAAGAGGGGAGGCAAGCGTTTCTTGAGAAGCGTGAACCTGACTTTAAAAAATTCAAGCGGTTGCCATAAAACGATGATCTATAGAGTGAAACCTTGGCTGATGGCCTCAAGGCCGAAGACGCTCACGGCTGCGTTTATTCCCGTGTTTCTGGCCACGATGTTAGCCAAAAATGATGGTGCAACGATCAATTGGGAAATTTCTCTATACGCCCTTCTGGCCGCGATCTGTGTACAGCTGGGAACAAATCTGGTTAACGATGCTCTGGATTTTAAAAAAGGAGCGGACACAGAAGAAAGATTGGGACCGGTAAGGGTTACTCAGTCAGGAATGTTAAGCTTTCAACAGGTGATGGCAGGGGGAATGATGTGTTTTGCTCTTGCGCTGTTGTTTGGCATCCCCTTGATGATTGCTGGAGGTCTTCCGCTAACGGTCATCCTGCTGATTTCAGTTGGTTGTGGGTATCTTTATACGGGAGGCCCTTATCCTCTTGCCTACACAGGATTGGGAGACATCTTTGTTTTGATCTTTTTCGGCTTTGTTGCTACTTGTTCAGTGTACTACCTACAGATGGGGTCTGTCACCCCGCAATCGCTGGTCGCCGGAGCTCAGGCTGGTCTTCTGGCAACTGTATTGATCGCAGTCAATAACATGCGAGATGTCGAAGGGGATGAAAAAGCTAAGAAATACACGCTGCCTGTCCGTTTCGGCCTCCTCTTCGCGCGATGGGAGGTGACACTGTTGTTGGTGATCGCTTATGGACTTAATGTGTACTGGTTGTTTAGAGGGGAAGTATGGGCCGCCCTTCTGCCTCTATTGGCGGCGCCGATAGCACTAACGTTAGTCAGAGGCGTGTGGAAGCAGCCTCCCGGTATGATTTATAACAGATTCCTTGGAATGGCTGCCTTGGTTCATGTACTGGTCGGATCTCTTGTTGGCATTGGATTGATGGTTCCATGAGAATACGTTTTTCCCCTTATCAATTGATCGGTCAAGAAGGCTTTACAAACAGGGAAGGGGCCCTATTAGAGTTTACTTTTGAGGATGATACCGTCGGGTACGCAGATTGCCATCCCTGGGAAGAGTTGGGGGATCTCTCTTTGGAACAACAGCTATCCTTTCTTCGAGAGGGGCAGCTTACCCCAATGACGACCCGCTCCCTCGATTTTGCTCTAATCGACTCTCAGGCCCGTTCCAAAAAGATCAACCTTTTTGAAAATCTCGAACTTCCTGAATCCCACTGTCTCATCGGTTCAGATATCTTTCCTGAGGAGTTTCAGATCTATAAATGCAAAGATCCCCGCTTATGTCTTGAACTTCTGCCAAAGTTGCCAGAGGATAAAAAAATCCGGATGGACTTTAATTTCAAGCTTACAAAGGGGCAATTTATTGAATTTCTTGGCCGCGCAAGACCGTATTTCAAGAGCTTTGATTTTATTGAAGATCCCTTTGCATTTGATCCGCAAACCTGGAAAGAGTTTGAGACGGAGTACGGCATCCCTTTCGCCCTCGACCGGGCTAAAGAAGGTGAGGAGCACACCCTTCGCGTGATCAAACCAGCAGTTGACGCGCCCAGACAAGATGAGACGTCATCCAGATGTCTCTTTACTTCCTATCTTGACCATCCGCTTGGTCAGGCTGCTGCTGCTTATACGGCAGCTGTTTCTGGTTGCCGTAATGTGTGCGGGCTGGCATCTCATCTGGTCTACCAGCCCAACGCTTTTAGTCAACGGTTTCAAATGAACAAGGCAAGGCTTGTCATCCCGCCTTTAGGCTATGGCTTTGGATTTGACGATTGCCTGGAAGAGCTGCACTGGCGTCACTTATGATCGATTGGAACTCGGCCGAAACTCTGACTCTTCTTAATCCCAGAATGCCGGTTGATGAATCAAATAAAATCAGACAACAGCTCAGCGAGTTCAGTCTTAAAGGCCACATATGGCTGACAACATCAGGGACGACAGGAAGATATAAATGTGTCGCTCTTTCCAAGGAGGCGATGCTAGCTTCCGCAGATGCGGTCAATCATCATTTCGAGTTGACCAAAGATGATCGATGGCTTCACTGTCTTCCCGATTTCCATGTTGGGGGTCTGGGCATTTATGCCAGAGCTTTTCTTAGTGGAGCTGAGATTGTCAAAATTGATTCATGGGATCCCTCTCATTTTTATCTGACCGCTGTCGCCTGTTCAGCGACCATTACTGCCATGGTACCTGCACAGCTCTACGATATTGTTCATCTAAACAAACAGGCTCCTGAGTCATACCGCTTCACCATCATTGGAGGAGGAGTGATCTCAAAGCAGATGTTTGTCCGGTCTTGGGAGTTGGGGTGGAATGCTGTTCCAAGCTATGGGATGACAGAATGCGCTTCACAAGTGGCAACCGCTTTGCCAGGTTCCTATGATTGCTATCAACCTCTGCGTCATGTCGATCTAAGAATCGGTCCCGACCAAAAGATTATCATCAAAAGCGCTTCATTACTGACAGGCTATGCTTTTCCCGGAGACGAGAATGCGGAGTGGCAGGATCCTAAAGTTGAAGGCTGGTTTGAAGCTGAGGACAAGGGAGCGTTTGAACAAGGAATACTGCAAGTCTTTGGAAGAGGGTCTGATACGATCAAAATCAATGGTGAACTAGTCAATGTAATGCAGCTGCAATTAAAGATAGAAGATTTAAGATCACAGATGAACTTGAACTGTCCACTGTTCATTATTCCCGTTCCTCATGATCGTTCAGGATATGCGCTAACATTAGCAGTTGAAGGTAAAGCCAGTGAAATTGGCAAGCTGATAGATGGATATAATGCTTCAGTCCTCCCTTTTGAAAGAATTTCAGATGTCAAAACTGTTAAAAAAATCCCATTTTCTCCACTTGGAAAAGTTAAAGTTGATGAACTTTTTCACCTGATTAATTAATTTAATATTTAAAATTTTTACATTCATTAAAATGTAAAGTTATTTTTTTAATTCTTATTATCGTTTGCTTTATATACTCTTATTAAATATAATAAATATCGTTTATTTTA